>CAMUAR010000028.1 GCA_947086895.1 uncultured Lachnospiraceae bacterium
CAATTCATTCAAAAAATTTTATTTTAGACTTGACTTTTAATAGTTAGTCTCCATTGCTTATTTTGTTTTTTGACCATAACAAAAGGACACTTCCCTAAAATTTTCTTTTAGAAAAATGTCCTTATCGTACAAAATATTAACTTGAACTGACACGAGTTTAATTTAAAATCATTTATTTTAACCCGTTAAGAGAGTTTATTTTGTCGTACTCTTGTCGTACCATACTGTCTTTAAGTCCGCAAACCCTTGATTTTACTGGTCTTTTCCGCCAAGCGTTTTCATTGTCGGGAACAGCAGCACATCTCTGATCGCTGGAGAATCGGTTAAAAGCATTACCATGCGGTCAATTCCAAATCCAATTCCTCCTGTTGGCGGCATACCATGTTCCAGAGCATTCATAAAATCTTCGTCTGTTGTATTTGCTTCCTCGTCTCCCTGCGCCAGCAATTCTTCCTGCGCTTTAAATCTCTCCCTCTGATCAATTGGATCATTTAATTCAGAATAAGCATTCGCCATCTCCCAACCGTTCATAAAGAACTCAAAACGCTCCACATAATCTGGATTTGATGGCTTTTTCTTTGTCAACGGCGAAATTTCTACTGGATGATCCATAACAAAGGTCGGTTGTACCAAGTGTTCTTCAACAAATTCCTCAAAAAACAGGTTTAAAATATCACCTTTCTTATGACGCTCCTCAAATTGTACACCATGTTCTTTTGCAGCAGCTCTCGCTTCCTCCAGCGTGTGAATATCGTTAAAGTCCACACCAGAATATTTCTTTACTGCATCTACCATCGTGATACGCTCAAACGGCTTTCCAAGATCCATTTCAATGTTATTGTAAGTGATTTTTGTTGTTCCAAGTACTTCTGTTGCCACAAATCGATACAAATTTTCTGTCAAATCCATCATGCCATTATAATCTGTGTATGCTTGGTACAATTCCATTAAAGTAAATTCTGGATTATGTCTTGTATCAATCCCTTCATTGCGGAACACGCGCCCAATTTCATACACGCGCTCCAGCCCTCCGACAATCAGACGTTTCAGATAAAGCTCCAGTGAAATGCGAAGCTTCACATCCTCATCCAGCGCGTTAAAGTGTGTCTCAAACGGTCTTGCGGCAGCGCCGCCTGCATTTGGCACAAGCAGCGGTGTTTCCACTTCCATAAATCCCTGTGCATCCAGATATTTACGGATGCTGCTGATAATTTTAGAACGCTTGATAAATGTACTTTTCACTTCCTGATTCATAATCAGATCAACATAGCGCTGGCGATAACGCAAGTCTGTATTTGTAAGTCCGTGATATTTCTCCGGCAAAACATTTAAAGATTTTGCAAGCAAAATAACTTCCGAAGCATGTACGGAAATTTCTCCTGTTTTTGTCAAAAATACTTCGCCCTTTATTCCAACCAAATCCCCGACGTCATACTTTTTAAAATCTGCATAAGCTTCTTCACCAATATTGTCTCTTGCCACATAGCTTTGGATATTTCCCTGCAAATCCTGCACATTACAGAAAGATGCCTTGCCCATCACCCGTTTCTGCATCAGTCTTCCTGCAATCGATACGGTTTTTCCATTGAACTCGTCAAAGTTATTTTTAATTTCCATACTATGGTGGGTCATATGATATTTCGTAAGCTGGAACGGGTCTTTTCCTGCTGCTTGAAGTTCTGCCAGCTTATCTTTCCGAACCTTGACTAACCGGTTTACTTCCTCTTTTGACTGAACGGATTCCTCCATGCCCTGCATGTTATTTTCCTCTGCCATATTCCCTCCCAATCTCGCCTGTAGGCGTCCTTTTGTTATTTCGCCAAATTATCCCAGTTCTTCCTTTTATAATAAAATTTATATTGTGGCGCTTCTTTAAATTCTTACTAGAAAATCTGATCTTGCGGATTGCCAAGTCCAATTTCTGATCAGATAAAGTATCAGCATTAATCCATAAACTCAAAACTTACGCTGATCGTCAATAGCTGCCATATAATCATAAAACTTAAGAATTCATTCAATTCATTCTGCTCATCTTGTTGTCTTATCCAGCACAATCAATAAAAAAAATATTTTCTAATCTTATGGCGGCAATTTTTCTTAGTAAAAAAAACATTTTCTAAAAGCTTGCTGTCTATATTTAATTCATTTTCTGAATCTCAAGTACCTTGTACTGAATTGTTCCAGCCTGTGTTTCCACTTCAATCACCTGTCCAAGCTTTGCGCCGATCAAAGCCTTTCCTACAGGAGACTCGTTGGAAATCTTTCCCTTCAGACTGTTTGCTTCTGTGGAACCAACAATTTTATATTCTAGAATATCATCAAATTCCATATCAAGTATTTTAACCATACAGCCAATATTGATCGCATCAACATCAACTTCATCCTCGACAACAACTTCAGCGTTTTTCAAAATTTTGTCGATCTCCTCTATCCGAAGTTCAATGTCCCTCTGCTCATCCTTCGCTGCATCATACTCTGCGTTCTCAGAAAGGTCACCTTGCTCTCTGGCTTCCTTAATTTTTTGAGCCACCTGCTTTCTCCGATTGACCTTTAAATCCTGCAGCTCCTCTTCCAACTGCCTAAGCCCCGCATACGTTAAAATATTTTTCTTTTCTGCCATAAAAACCCAACTCCTCCAAAATCTAACCGTCCACCTGCACCAAAGCCTTCTGCTCTCAAGTTCCACTTTCCTTAAATTATCAATCTTGTCAGCCCTTATATTAGGCTGGCTGGTGTACGGCATTATTACTATTCTGGGCTATTATAGACGATTGTATTGCTCTTGTCAACCGTTCATAGAACAGAAAATGATGCACAATATGACAAAAGAGTATCCAATTTACGGCAGTTTTGAAAAATTTTACGTGTAAAATTTGTCCAAGCCACTTTACTATTTTGTCGTTTCGTGATACTCTTTTAGATAGGTATTTTTAAATTCCAATTTAAAATACATTCATCATGCGAAACGTTGGGATTATACCTGTCCCAACCCGCTAAAATAAGGAGGATTCAAATCATGGCAAGAAAAATGAAAACCATGGATGGCAACACCGCTGCGGCACATGTATCCTACGCATTTACCGACTGCGCGGCAATCTATCCGATCACCCCTTCTTCCCCGATGGCTGACTATACTGATATGTGGTCAACTCAGGGAAGGGAAAACATCTTCGGTCATCCGGTAGTGCTTACAGAGATGCAGTCCGAGGGTGGTGCTGCCGGCGCGCTGCACGGCTCCCTTGCAGCAGGTGCGCTGTCCGCAACCTACACTGCTTCCCAAGGTTTGCTTCTGATGATCCCGAATATGTACAAGATTGCCGGAGAGCTGCTCCCAGGCGTAATCAATGTAAGTGCGCGCGCACTTGCGAGCCATGCACTGTCTATCTTCGGAGACCATTCTGATATTTATGCTTGCCGTCAGACAGGTTTTGCGATGCTTTGCTCAGGCAATGTTCAGGAAACGATGGATCTCGGCGCTGTCGCACACTTGACTGCAATCAAAGGCCGCGTGCCGTTTATGCATTTCTTCGACGGTTTCCGCACCTCCCACGAGATTCAGAAAATCGAGATCTGGGATTATGAAGATCTGAAAGAAATGGTTGATATGGATGCGATCGATGCATTCCGCAAGAGAGCGCTCAACCCAGAACATCCAGTACAGAGGGGTACTGCACAGAATCCTGACGTATTCTTCCAGGCAAGAGAAGCTTGCAACCCTTACTATGATGCAGTTCCAGAACTGACTCAGATGTATATGGACAAGGTTAATGAAAAGATCGGAACAAACTATAAACTGTTCAACTACTATGGCGCTGCGGATGCAGAGCATGTAATTGTTGCTATGGGTTCCGTATGCGATACGATCGAAGAGACCATCGACTACTTGAACGCTGCCGGCGGAAAGTACGGTGTTGTTAAAGTACGTCTCTACAGACCGTTCTCTGCAAAGCATCTGATTGAAGCAATCCCTGCTTCCGCAAAGAAGATTACTGTGCTTGACCGCACAAAAGAGCCTGGCGCACTTGGCGAGCCGCTCTATCTTGATGTTGTAGCAGCATTAAAAGAGTCTTCGTTCGCATCGGTTCCAGTTTACAGCGGACGTTATGGTCTTGGCTCAAAAGATACAACTCCAGCTCAGATCAAGGCAGTTTATGAGAATACTGAAAAGAAGATGTTTACTATTGGTATCGTTGATGATGTAACGCATCTTTCTCTTGCTGTTCCAGAAGAACTTGACACTGCTCCAGAAGGCACAACTTCTTGTAAGTTCTGGGGTCTTGGCGCGGATGGTACTGTCGGTGCAAACAAGAACTCCATCAAGATTATCGGCGATCATACAGATAAGTATGCTCAGGCTTACTTTGATTACGATTCAAAGAAATCCGGTGGTGTGACAATCTCCCACCTGCGTTTTGGCGATAAGAAGATTCGTTCCACTTACCTGATCAACAAAGCGGATTTCGTTGCATGCCACATGCCAGCTTATGTT
This sequence comes from uncultured Lachnospiraceae bacterium, assembly GCA_947086895.1. Lineage (GTDB taxonomy): Bacteria > Bacillota > Clostridia > Lachnospirales > Lachnospiraceae > RGIG4057. The sequence continues at coordinate 4,490 of CAMUAR010000028.1, forward strand.
CGCAAGTACAATATGGTACAGGATTTGAAGGATGGCGGTTCGTTCCTTCTCAACTGCGCATGGACTTCGGACGAGCTTGAAACAGAACTTCCAGGTCAGGTAAAGAAGTATATCTACGATCACAAGATTAACCTTTACACCATCGACGGCTTTAAACTTGGCAAGGAGATTGGACTTGGCGGACGTATCAACACGATCCTTCAGTCAGCATTCTTCTCAATCTCCGGCATTATTCCGGAGGAGGACGCGATCAAATATATGAAAGATGCTGCGACCGCTTCCTACTCCAAGAAGGGCGACGATGTTGTAAAGATGAACCACGACGCGATTGACGCTGGTGCAAAGAACTATGTAAAGATCGATGTGCCTGCTTCTTGGGCAAATGCGGCTGATGAAGATCTGTCTATCACTGCAACAGACGGAAGACCTGAAGTTGTCAAGTATGTCAATACAATTCAGAATGCAATCAATGCACAGGCAGGCAATAATCTTCCTGTATCTGCATTTATCGATTATGTGGATGGTTCTGTACCGCTTGGTTCTGCTGCTTACGAGAAGCGCGGCGTTGCGGTTGACGTTCCGGTATGGGATTCCGAAAAATGTATCGGCTGCAACAAGTGTGCGCTCGTTTGTCCGCATGCATGTGTCCGCCCGGTTGCAATGACAGAAGAAGCTGCTGCAAAAGCACCTGCCGGCGCAAAGATGAAAGATCTGAAGCAGTACGACGGCAAGAAGTTTGCTATCACAATCTCTGTGCTTGACTGTACAGGCTGTGGCGCATGTGCAAATACCTGCCCAGTAAAAGCTCTTTCTATGGCAGGACTTGAGACACAGATGGATACTCAAAAAATGTTTGATTACGGCGTAACTTTGGAAGAGCCTGCGGATATTATCGCAAAATTCAAAGAGACAAGCGTGATCGGAAGCCAGTTCAAACAGCCTTTGCTTGAGTTCTCCGGCGCATGCGGCGGCTGTGGTGAGACTCCTTACGCAAAACTTGTAACTCAGCTGTTTGGCGACAGAATGTATATCGCAAACGCAACTGGTTGCTCCTCAATCTGGGGCGGTTCTTCTCCTTCCACTCCTTACACAGTAAACAAGGAAGGCAAAGGTCCGGCTTGGGCAAACTCTCTGTTTGAAGATAACGCTGAGTTTGGTCTTGGTATGCAGCTCGCTGCTTCCACTCTGCGCGACCGCGTTGTTGAGAGTGTAAAGAATCTTGCTTCTGTTGCAGAAAAGGAAGAGGTAAAAGCGCTTCTTGACGAGTTCCTTGCGACAAAAGATTCTTCCACAGCAAACGGTCCAGTTGCAAAGAAACTTATTGCAGCTTTGGAAGGCTGCGATTGCGACAATGCAGATAAGGCTTATATCTTGCAGAACAAAGATTTCCTTGCAAAGAAATCCCAGTGGATCTTCGGCGGTGATGGCTGGTCTTATGATATTGGCTTCGGCGGTGTTGACCATGTTCTCGCTTCTGGCAGAGACGTCAACATTCTCGTATTTGACACCGAGGTTTACTCCAATACCGGCGGACAGTCCTCCAAGGCTACTCCTACCGGCGCGATTGCTCAGTTCGCTGCTGCCGGCAAGGAAGTAAAGAAGAAGGATCTTGCAGGTATCGCAATGAGCTACGGATATATCTATGTTGCTCAGATTTCCATGGGCGCAAGCGAGGCACAGTGCATTAAGGCTCTTGCTGAGGCTGAGAGCTATCCTGGTCCATCTCTTGTAATCGCTTATGCTCCATGTATCAACCATGGTATCAAGGGCGGTCTGAAAAATGCACAGGCAGAAGAAAAGCGTGCTGTTGAAGCTGGTTACTGGCATTTGTTCCGCTTCGACCCTCGCCGCACAATGGAAGGCAAGAACCCATTCCAGTTGGATTCCAAGGAGCCTACCGCAGACTATCAGGAATTCATCAACAGCGAAGTTCGTTACAACCGTCTTTCCCGCTCCAACCCTGAGAGAGCAAAAGCGCTCTTTGATAAGGCTGAGAAGGAAGCAAAAGAAAAGTATGCAAAGCTTGTTGCACTTGCAAAATAAGCAGCATTAGAACTTTTAAAAACGGCGTAGCCTGCAGGCTATGCCGTTTTTTTATGCATACAGGAAGTAAAAGAAGATTGTTTCTGATTCTGTCATTAATAAAAAAAGGACAGACAAAAAGCAATCGCTTTCCGCTTGTCCTTTTTTGTATTCGTTATGGCAGCTATCTTATTTTCTGCTTTTTAGCTGATCCTATTTTACAGGCCGCTGCCTTTCCGAACGCAGGGACACAAACTAAACTTTCCGCCCCTGCAAATCGTTAAAAACTCCCCCGTCTTATTGCAAAACAATTAATCTACTCTTCTGTCGGAGCTTCCTCCACAGACTCTGTAACTTCCTCTACCTTCTCACCGCACTCATTGCAGAATTTCTTTCCTGGCACAATCTCTGCACCGCACTTTGTGCAATACTGTTTCGCTGGCTCTGCTGGCTCTTCCACTTCAACAGCTTCCGCGTCGATAATCTCAGGAATCTTTGCGCCGCACTCACTGCAGAATTTTGAACCTGAAGGATTTGCGCTGCCGCACTCTGGGCATACGGCATCATCACTTGCTGGAACCACATTCTTTGCAGCTCTCTTTGCCGCATTTGCCTCGTTAATTTTCTTAATCTGGGCTTCCTTTTCCTCAAGTCTTGTTGCGTACTTATCAATCACCATACAGATATTGACTGCATCTGGTGTAAGCACCTCTCCTGCCTTGTACAAATCATAGTAAATTGCGCCAAGCTTTGCCTCCTGCTCACTGATTGCTCTTTTCTCCTCCGCAATCCCTGCGCGCAGCTTTGATACTTCAATTACCTCGCTTGTCTTGTCGCTTGCCGCTTTTACAATATCTTGTACCTTTTCTAATACTGTCATAACTTCCTCCATTCCGCCGGCTTTGGACTCCCCTCTGCCAACATGCTTTCTTTATTGCAACTATAACTATTGTAACAGATCTTTGGACAATTTTCATTAAAGAAACCTTTGATTTTGATTAAAATATTATGAATTTTATTGTAATTGAATCGTAACACTAATGACAAGAAACTGACTTATCTTCCCTTTATACTTGTTCTGTCGCGGCAGCCTGCCGTTTTAAGCCTTTGGATTACAATTTCTTTTGTCATGCTTTTGTATATCAGGGCATACCTTTGAAAATCAAGACTTTCAAAATCCCTTGTACAAGCAAAAAGCACAAAGGTCTATTTTATTTGTTACATTAGTATCGGCAATTATTTTTGCCTGCCTTAAGAGAAGGAAGTTAGATCTATGAAGCAGAAATACTCTTTTACTGTCACCAAATGTTTTTTCCTTTTTGCGCTTCTGCTGCTGGTTGCGAATTCTTTTGTGGCATCCCAAGCCAATCCGGTATTTGCCGCAGGCGATTCGGACGAAACAGAACCTGTTTTTGAGGAAACCATCGAGTTCCGTCTGTTGTCAACAAGCGACCTGCATGGTCAAGTAACCTCTTTCAACTATGAAACTGGAGAGACTGACCCAAAAGTAGGATTGTCAAAACTCTACACTTTAATACGCAAGGAACGGTCGGCGGTCGGAAAATCAAATACTTTTCTTGTCGATGCCGGCGACAGCCTCTACAGTTATTCAACAAATTACATATATGACAATTATCCAGAAGATATCCAGCCAATCTTTGAAGCAATGGACATGATGGGTTATAATTGTATCACACCAGGCAATCACGATTTTGATTATCCCTGGGATTATTTGTATAACCAGCTCGATGGTTCCGGGATGCTCTCCCGCACGCTCGTCAGCAATGCAGTATATACGGAGAGCGGTGAATTTCCATTTAAAACATCGGCGATCTACACACGCAAAATGAAAACTTCCTCCGGGCGCACGGTCTCGGTTAAAATCGGCGTCGTCGGCGCGACTTATGCAAATTTTTCTTCCCGGAGGTTTCGCTATTCCGGTTTTATGGATGGACTCGATATCTACAGCACAGTAAAAGCGGAATCCGAACAATTAAAAGCGGACGGCGCAGATATTGTAATCGCTTTGATTCATGGCGGCGTCGGGCTTTTAAGCGGCGCAAACACTACGGTTCAGGCAGGGGCAAAACTCGCAAAACTTCCGACCGTCGATGCGGTGGTGTGCGCGCACTCCCATGAGACATTCCCAAGTACGGACGGCACATTTTCAAATATTACAAACGTAGACGAAGAAAAAGGCACTGTCTACGGCACGCCGGTTGTTCAGGCAGGCAGCCATGCCGGGGCGCTTGGGGTAATCACTTTTTCGCTTGGCGTAGATACCAATGATAATATATCCATTATCGACGCCTCATCCCAAGTCAAAAAGGTAACGGCTTCCACAAAGGAAAATGCAGATCTTGTAGATCTGTTTTCCGACTATCAAAAACAAATGACAGCGGCGATTGACTCGACCGAGTATGAGATTGCCAAAGGGATTACCTACACGAACGCCGACTGTTTTATCCAGGATTCCGCGCTGTACCAGCTGATGAACAATGCAAAACTTCATTATGCTTCCAACTATATCGCAAGATATGCCCCAGAGTACAGTTCCTATCCGATGGTTGCCGTCACGGTCAACCGGCTTGACAATAAAGAGCAGACCATCGAGCTTTCTGGTTCTTTCTCGGAGAAAGATGTCTCCGCGCTTCTTGCGGAGGCGAGCAGCGAGCGTTCCAGCGGATATATACATATTTACAAACTCAGCGGAGCAAACTTGCTTGAATGGCTTGAGTTTAACGCCAGCATCTACGGCACAGCCGGAAAAACTGTACTTCCTGAATTGTTGTCCGATTTTGCGGCGAAAAACCCTGATGTATCTTCGCTGATGCGCGAGGAAAATCTGAAACAATGGAATGAATTCTATGCTTTTGACGGAATTTCCTACGATATTGATTTGTCTGTTGAACCGCGGTATAATGCCAAGGGCAAAGTAGCAAACTATACACACCGCATTAAAAATTTAACCTGGCAGGGAAAACCAGTAACCCCGGATATGACGTTTATTATCACTATGGATTCCGTGGAAAAGCGCTATATTTTTATGCCGACCGATTCCGACACAATTTTTACCAAATGGCTCTATGAAACAAGTCATAATGTGCTGATGGATTATATCAGGGAGCTTGCCACATTTGGCACGATCGCGACGAAAGCGGACAATAACTGGCACTTTATCGTGCCGGACGGCTACCGCTTTATCGCCGCCATACCAAAAGTAAACCACGATTATATTACAGCGCAGGACTGGCACACGAAAAAAGTAAAAAATGGCAGCGTTTACTATTATTATCTCGGAGAAATGAAAAACAAGGAACAGGAGCCAAGCGTTGTTGCCGCGCCGGACATCACAATACCGACCAGCCGTTCTATTCCGGTTAAAATTTATACAGACACTGCACCCGGCGCATCCATCAAGGAAATTCTTGTTGTCCGCGGCAATGTCCGTTCTGTCACAAACGAACGCTGGGAGGACGAAGGCGTCAAAGTGGAGGACAATATATTTTACACCTCAAAAAATGGCAAGTACAGCGTGCGTGTAACCGATTCCAGAGGCCGCACCGCCGTGACCTGGTTTGTTGTCGATAACTATGCTTCGAAAGCTTTGGAAATACCGATTATTTCCACCATCACAAACCGTATTGAGTTTGTCAAAGGAACCGCCATTCCTGGCTCTACCATCCATGTAGCACTGCCGGACGGCACGATTGAGACCGGCTCTACAGAAAACGACGGAACCTTTAGCATAACCGTACCGCTGCCGCGCTCTTATGATCTGTATACAATTTGGGCGACGCTTGGAAAACGCACCAGCCATCCTGTAGAAACAACAGTAAAAAAGACAGGTGCAAACATTCCGGCAGCCGATCCTTTGGAAGCGGGCAGTATGCTTGTGAGCGGTACGACAGATCCTTATGTCACACTTTCTCTGCGGATTGGTTCGACTATTTATGTCGGTTATGGCGAGGCAGATTACTACAAAAATTCCAGCCTTTACAAATCTTCACATGTACTGGTGGAAACATTTATTACAATCGAGGATGACGGAACATTCCTTATCGAGCTTCCGGTGGAGACAGTATCCGGCGAAACATGGCTGCTCTATGCTACTGACCGAAACGGAAACGCCAGCCGCGCACTGTACCTTAATGTACCGTGACACAACCATCAGAACCATAATGGCCTTCTGCATGTATTTGTTTAAAATTTTGAAATATAAAATATAACGATTTACTGTAATATTAAGAAAAAAAACAGATTTCAGAAATTAATGTATCTGACGTATCAAAATGCGTCTAAGGATGAAAAAATTTCCAACCCGATACCATCTGAAATCTGTTTTTTCTTATAGGACTACTTTCCATTCACAGCCCGTTTTAAGTATTCTCTTGACTCCTGCTGCCGTTTTTTCAGCTTCTTCTTTACCGCTGTATAATCTGGCTGCAATTCTGCAACGCTGCCCGGCAATTCTTCCACAGAAGCAATTAAGTGATTTTCCATCGACAGCTCTTTTAACAAATTTTCCATTCGTTCTGGGTAGAGTTCATGCGGGATTGTGATAAAATTCTTTTCATAAATAACCGCAAATACTGTAGCGTGAAATGAATTTGTGATTACAAGCTGCGCTCCTTCAATCAGCCCAATAAACTCCTCTGGACCAGCATCCGAGAAACGCCCAAGTTCATCGGGAAACTGCTTTTTCATTCGATTCTGCACAATCGGAAGCCCTGTCTGTTCTGAGAGAATTGCAACAATCCTGCGAAGTCTTGCATCTTTTCCTATCACATGGACAAAAATATACGGTTTTTGATATTTTGACGGCTGTTTTAACGTATCGAAATCCTCTCGGTCCAACAGCAGTGTTGGATCAAGCACAACTTCGACCGGTTTTTTTACAAGAGGAGCGAGCAGTTCTGCCGCTGAGTTTTCCCGGACAGCAATGCTCTCATACTCCGCAAGATAATTTTTAAAAAATTCTTTCTCCGCATTCATCAATTCTTTTTTCCCGATACTTGCAGCGTAGGAGATTTTTCGCTTTCCAGAATGATCAAAATCAAGAAAATAGGCAGGCTTCAGCCCTTTTGTAATCGTGCCGTTCCAGACTTGATCGCTCCCTGTTATCAGCACATCATAATCCTTTCCGGCTTTTCCTTCCACAAGCTCCCGAAATGAGGAAAAAACCTGTGTTGTATTCATCACTTCATTGATAAAATGCTCAAATTTCGCCGCCTTTCGAATACGAGGCGCCTGTGTTAAATTAAACTTTACATGCCTGAGACAATTGTACACATTATTGATCGGCGCAATGGAAAAACGCTGTTTTTCCCGAAACAGCCGGTACGTATTATCAATTTCCGGTATTCTGTAATTGATAATAGAAACTTGATGCCCCTCGTTCTCCAAATATTTCTGCAATGCCCACGCCTGCAAAACACAGCCGTAATTGTAGGCTGAATTGATTGTCATTATCCCTATTTTCATACCAAAATCGCCGTTCCTTCCTGCCAAACTCTTTGTCTTACTTGGTTCAAGAGCATAAAAATTTCCACTTCTGCGTTACTTTTTTCATGCAAACAACGCACAAACGCGACTTTCTAAAATAAACAAATTCGGAAAAGCGCAATATATTTTTTACCGTTGCTTATCTATTGTTTTTAAAATAAATTGCAATAATTGCAATATTTCGGAATTGTTTCAAGTATGTTCTGGCAATTCCTTTTCAACAATAAAATAAGCCTTTATACAATATTTTCAATCAAAAAGATGTTCAAACGCCTCCACAATACTATGGTTGTATTCTTCAAAGGAAATATTTAATGGCTTAACTTCCCCGCGCCAGTAGGCTTCCATACCAGACACAAGCCCCTCCACACTGTTTTCCACCAAATGACCGTGATATCTGCGCAGAAAATCGCCGGATCCTGGAATATCCGTCGCCACAATCGGAACTCCGAGAGTGTCCGATTCCAAAAGTACCAGTCCAAGCGGTTCGCGGTTGGAAGGCAGCAAAAACAAATCGCATTCCCGCAGTATTGTAAATGGATTGGAAATTGCACGTACAATAATAATCCGGTCGGAATATTCGGATTCCATCGCGTACTCCACCGTTTCTTTGTACATTACCCCGTACCCGCCAATAATAATCAGGACAACATCCGAGTGATTTTTGCAAAAGCTCTGGAACGCATCAATCAATTTTTTATGTCCTTTTTCCTCGGAAAAACGACCGATTGTAATAAACTTTTTCATTGATCTATCAGTAAGCAGTTTCACAAAATCTTCCACCGGCATTGTAATTCTTGTCTCTTCATCTAAGGCAAATTCCTGTTTTGCCTTCTCCAGCACGCCCTCATAAAAATGAGCGTTCTCGACAATCACAACATTCCTTTGATCTTTCTCAATTTTCAGCAGGGAATCCTTCACCGCCTGACTGACCGCAGCAACGCGGTCATACTCTCGGTAGGCGTGTTTTAAAGTCAACAAATGCTGATTGCCTTTTTCCTTAATTTCATCATACATATCATTATGAACAAAAATGGCTTTTTTGGCACTTGATTGTAAAAACATCATGGTAATGTACGGAGCGTAACCGGTAAAATGAACAATCTTGTCAATGGTTACCGCGCCAAACTTTTTATTGTACTCGCGCGTAAACAGTTCTTTCATCTTGCGCGCAATCCATTTTGTCTCAATATTTAAACTAAAATACAATTTAAATGCAAGCGTCTCTGTAAGCGTCTTTTCTGTGATGCTTCCGCTCATCGGCATCAGATCCACAAAAGACGGTACAGCCGCCAAACGTCTCGGCATCTTCTCCAACTGCTTTTGCTGAAATGTAAAATAATAATTTGATTTTGTTGTATCGACAAGACTGATTAGGTTGAGCAGTGAAGTTGTCATGCCGTTTCTTCCAAGATTCGAACAATATACAAGCACATTTTCTTTGCCGTTCGGATGCGCCTTTTCCTCCTGACACACCTTTTCGCCGCGCAGCAGACGTCTCAGTATACGGTCAGCCGCCTGGTTATTGTCGTACTTGCAATAAAGATCCCGAAATTTTTTATCGTCGTAATTTTTTGGTGTTCGGATTTCTTTTAACAGTTCTTCTGTATTGTTTGCCTGTGGAAATGGAAGTTCGTCGATCGGAACATAAAGTCCCCGCTCGTCAAGATATTCGTCTCTGTCATAGGTAAATAAAACAATTTTCTTTCCCGAATTCGCAAAATCATAAAATACACTTGAATAATCCGTGACCAGCACATCTGCTGCATTCAATAGATCGTAAGTTTCATATCCTTCGGGCAGCGGCTTAATATGATCAAATTCCTCAAAGCGGAAATTTTTTGCTGTGAAAATATGAAATTTTACAAAGAACACTTCATGATCTGTAAGCCTTTGATCCAATAAATGAAAATAACAGTATGCCGCTTCCATCTGTATATCGCTCTTTTTATTGGTAAGAACCCCTCTCCAAGTCGGCATATACAATATCATCGTTTTGCCGTTTAGATCAAGTTTTTTCTTTAGCTCCTCCCCGCGCGCCGGGTCAAAAAAAATACTGTTGCGCGGATAGCCCTCAAGCAGCGCTGTTCCTTTCCATGTATTGTGCAGCATGTATGCCGACATCATTTTTTCTTTCATATAATCGTTTGGATACAACAAATAATCTGCGATAAAGAAATTGCGCTGTACATTTCCAATCGCGTAAGCGCGGTTCCAGACGTCGCGCCCCATCATTTTAAACGGCGTGCCATGCCATGTATTAAGATAAATTTGATCTTCTCTTTTTACATACCAGGCTGGAAACGTCGTATCATTTATCAAATATTTTGCCGTTGCAAGCAGCTTTCGATACTCTCTGCCGCCGGTTTTCACAAACTGCACGCCGCTGATTTGATAGTTGGAAAGCAACTCGGTAAATCTTGGTATCTTCGATCTTCCTGCCGCAAGCCACACTTGAAAATCCCGATAACCGCCGGACGTTATCTCTTTTAATAGATAAAAAATATTTCCGCCGATATCGGAGCCTCCTTTCGACTCAAACAGCACAATGTTTGGCGACAATGGACGCTTATTGATGCAGCGGATATAATAGGAATTATTGCGTGCATGTTTTAGCTTTGCGCGCAGCCCTTTCCACTTTTTCTTTAATTTTCGATATATTTTTTTTATTTTACCTATCACAAAACTCATTCTTTTCGCCTCATTTTCCTTTGGAATGAATTGTAATGCCGCAAGTACAGTATGCCCGTTTTTCGTCCAAACCTCAGCGTATTTTTATAATTTAAGCAGAGAATCCCATTTTTTCAGAATTCTGCGCTGCATAGCTATTCTTACAATAAATACAGATTGCTTGTTCTATCCTGCTTACTATACCAGATTGTCCCAATTAGTATAACACGAACCTAAAAAATGTGCAAGAGCAGGGCAATTTCGAAAAGATACATTGCTTTTTTTCACTTTTGGATTCCATCTTGTAGGTATCCTGTATCTATGATAAACTGAACACAACAAAACATTGAGCTTTCAACAACAAGTAAACCGGAAACTTAGAATTTATGCATCCCTGATTTACAGCCGCATGCAACAGCCTAAAATTTCAGTGAATTCAAAGACCTGCACGCGGCAGAATGGAGGAAAAATGAATTTATCAACGCTCTGTAACGAAATCAATTTGCAGCCGGAAATAAAAGATCAAGTACTTGCCTTTGAAAAAAAATTTGATTTTAAAACCATCGAACAACAGCTAAACGACTTTTCTAATTATAAATGTATGGAGAAAGCCCGAACAGAATTAAAAGCAATTCTCGGCAAAGATAACGACAATATAAAAATGCTTACATGTATGCTGAAAGCTTCTGCCGCCGCATATAAAACTTACAAAGCAAAAGGCATTTGCGACGAAATCTATTTTTCTACAATGAAGTGCTATCCCCGTTTTATTGAGGAAACATATCAAAGAACAGGCAGACTTTATTTTGACAGGGATTGGTGGACTACCCGCCAGGCAGGCTGTCATTTATTTCGAATCGGCTCTCTTGAATATGAGATAAATCGCAGCGACGATAAAATAATGATTGAACTTCACATTCCTTCAAACACTGATTTTTCTCCGTCTGCTGTCGATCAATCCCTGGAACATGCAAAACAATTTTTTAATCAATATTACCCGGAGATTGAGAATGCAGAATACTATTGTCATTCCTGGCTTTTGGATTCCCAGCTAAAAGGAATGTTAAAAGAAAAAAGCAATATTATCAGCTTTCAAAATCGTTTTGAAATACTTGATGCAGGCGAAGGCAATACGGATTTTATCGAGTGGGTTTTCCATAGAAATGCTGCGGACTATGCAGATTACATAAATTTTTCTGAAGATACCTTATTGCAGAGAACTATAAAAAAACATCTTATTTCAGGCGGAGTTATTCGAACTGCCCGCGGAAAAATAAAATCTCAGCATTTATAATGATTCAACAAACCTTGTGCGATTGTAACGGCTGTTTTTATCGAAAGGAAAAACTTTCTCAGTCGCACAAGGTTTCTAAAATACATTCTTTTTACGCATAAAAGAGCAGAGAAATCTTTTTCTTTGTTATGCATTTATGCATAAAAAAAGCATATCGCACGTTCCACGATACACTCATTGCCCCGGTTTTATCTCACTGCTTCCATTTACCTTTCTGCCGGTTTTGCACTATATACTTTTCTCTGAATTTTAAACTGGGCTACAAGGATTCGAACCTTGAGATGCTGGAATCAGAATCCAGTGCCTTACCGTTTGGCGATAGCCCAAGAATCACTGTGGTTTTTATTGTTCCCAACCACGAGTGATATTATAATACAGCTCGTCTGAAAATGCAAGCAGTTTTTTTAATTTTCTTCAACTTTTTTATGCATTAAAGTTTTATCTTTCTATTTGCCGCTGTCCTCCGGCTCTATAAAACTATTTTCTATATTGATCACACACTCATATTTTAAATCTATTTGCTTTAAACGCGCTGTTATTGCATAAATCAGTTCTTTCTCCTCCTTTGGTCCATAAGAATACGGCACGACAAGATCAAAAATCAGTTTGATCTGATCCTGACCGTTGATCATGCGGAAATCGTGGATCGACGCCTCCGGCTCAAGCTCCTGCACAAGATTTGAAACCATACGTTTGCGTTCTGCAACCGTTTTATCCTTCACTTCCACAGGGTCCATATGAATTACAAGAAAAATATCCAAATCCCTCAGTGTTTCCCGCTCAATCTGATCAATCAGTTCATGTGCTGTTTCTATGTCTTTATCGTTCGGCACTTCGGCATGAATTGTCGCCATGGAGTGAGAAGGTCCATAGTTGTGTACAATCAAATCGTGAGTCCCTAGAATTCCTTCATACCCTTCGACTTTTTTTGTCAATAAGTCGTATACTTCGCGATTCACCGCTCCGCCAAGCAGCGGTCCAAGCGTATCCTTCGCAATGCCAAATCCTGCGGCAAGCACTGCGACAGAGACAATAACACCCACATAACCATCGATGGAAAACCCTGTTAATTTTCCAATCACCAGCGATAAAACTGTTGCTCCTGTCACAAGAACATCGCCGGTCGAATCTGCTGCCGTCGCTTCCATCACTTTCGAATGAATCCGCTTTCCAAGCTTTCGGTTAAAAAACGCAAGCCACACTTTCATCAAAATTGTAACGGTCAAAATCAATACAACAGGAAGCTGAAATGCTACTTCCTCAGGATGAACGATTTTTCCAATCGAGCTTTTGAAACAAGAAAATCCAACTTGAAGTACAAGGAAAGAAACAATAAACGCCGTAATATATTCATATCTTCCATGCCCGAACGGGTGTTCTTTATCCGCAGGCCGCCCCGCCAATTTTACTCCGACAAAACTGATTACGGACGAAGCTGCATCCGACAAGTTGTTAAATGCATCCGCCATAACAGAAATACTGTTCACAAGCATTCCAGAAATAATTTTAATAAGAAACAGCACGATATTAAGACAGATTCCGACAATGCTTGCAAGTACTCCATAAGCAGTCCGAACTTGCGGGTTTTGAACATTATCTTTATTTTTTATAAATAATCGAACAAATAATTCTGTCACAGAAACCTCCAAATCCACCTGTTTTGTTTTTTCTTTGTTCAGACCTTACTCCATATTTCCCTATTATATACAGGATAAAAGATAATTTCCACCAATTTCATAAAATTTTACTTTCTTTTTTCTTGAATAAGCCTTATAATGATTTGTAACAATATATTGGAGGGGAATTTTTTTGCAGGGTTCAGGCAGCATTTTCCGTTCCCTTCCGGTATTGCCTGATCCGCCCAAATCGGCGGACAGACTTCCACAGACAACTTTTGTTTGTGGTATTTTTAAAATATATATCCCGCAATGTCGGATATGGAAAGGAGAAAAAAATGAAAAAAACCAGCAAAATTCTTTTTGGTACATTGTCTCTTGCCGCAGTAATAGGAGGCGTTTACAGTTTATATAAGAAACGTGTAAATCAAGCAGCCGACTTTGAGGACTTTGAGGATTCCGAAGACGACGAATTGGATGAAGATCTTGTTGTTGACCCGGAAAACAGAGAGTATGTTTCCATCAATATCACGACAGAAAGCAGCTCTGACAGCGATGAATCCGAGGACGAAGAAGCGCCAAAAAAAGAGACGGTGGAAAACACAGTAGAAACTGTTGTGTTGGAAAAAACTGCACCAGAAGAATCCGAGACTTCAACGAAGGATAAGGAATCTGAGACAGACAAACCGCAGGAATAATTATCTTGCCGCAGGGCGCGGCGGCATTTTCTTTTATATCTGCAAGCAGATACTTGTCGGAGCATCCGCCGTGCGCAGTCAAGTTTAAGGAAAGCTTGTATAAACAGCAGATCTCCTTTGCATTGAACCAATCGGGCAGGAAAGATTAAAAAAGCTCAGCCAGAAAAACAAGCGATTCGGCTGGGCTTTTGTTAAAATAAATATACTGAAAACTATTTTGCTTCCTTCCACAATTGCTGCGCGCCATACCAGCCGTCAAGAATATACCAGGAACTATTCTTATCTTTGGTATAATAAAGCGCAATTTTACCATTTTGATAAACACGGCACACCAAACTTTCATTCTCAGACTGCCAGGCAGCCTCACACATTTCCTGCTCCAGCTCCTCCGGCCATCCGTCCATTTCCTGGATTATATAATTTTTTTCACTGTGTTCCCCGCTTATCTCCGATACGCCCAAATTGTCTTTGCCGCTTTCTTCTTCCCGCACAATAGCAAGCAATTCTGATAAAAGCTCCTTTTCCTCTGGTTTTTCCCAAATATCTTCTGTCGCTGACGGTTCCAAAAAATTATCCGAACCATTATTATCCAACATACTTCCATCGGCTCCCTCAAAAAAATCAGGTGTTTGGTCTGGATAATTCTGTATAGAGTTCGTGGAATTTTGAGTCTTGCCAGCGGTCTCATTCAGACTGCTCTCATACTGCGCGTCACTTTTTTTCGGCTCCCTCTGCGCGGCAAGTATAACAATCATTACAATCCCCGCTGCTGTGACAAGCGCGCCAGACAAAAACTTTGTTTTCAAAAATCTGCTTCTCTTAAAGATCGATTTTTTCTTTTCTTGTGTATCTAAATTTCTGGAGAATCTACCCTCTGATGTTATGATATCGGTCTGCTTAGACTTTTGCACTGCCGAGAGCGTTTGCTGCACAAGCGTTTCATCCGCATGGATCTCAGACAATTCCCCGGCAAGCGCGCGTGCAAGTTCTTGATCTAATCTATCTTTATCATCCATCGGACAACCTCCTTTCCAGCACAACCCTCAACTTTTCTTTTGCGCGGGACAGTCTGCTTTTTACGGTTCCCACGCTGACGCCCAATTCCTGCGCTGTTTCCTCCATGCCAAGCTGCCTAAAATAAACGCACAATACAACATCCTTATAATGTTCCGGCAGTTCCATAACCGCATCCTTTATCGTTTCCTGACGTTCCGCGCGCTCTAACCGCTCAAAATCTCCCTTTGTGTTCAATTGTTTTTCTGCAAAATCATACATTGGAACTACTTTGTTGTGATAGGCACTTTTCAAATAATCTCTGCATGTATTCATCGCAATGCTGAGCAGCCATGTTTTCATGCTAGATCTTCCTTCAAAAGTATCCAGTTTCTGGCTGACTTTTAAGAACGTTTCCTGAAACATATCTTCTGCTGTATGCATATCCTTTACGTATAAATATGCCATTCGCAGCACGTCGTCCCCGTACTCGCGCATCAATGATTCCAAGGTATTTTGCTGATTTTTTAAAGATTTCTGCCTTAAATCACCCCGTTTGTTTCGCTCCATTGTAATACCCCGCGCCGAGTTATTGTCAAACGTTTTCGCCAAATTCGCAGGGCAGTGAACCAATGCTGCCAGAGTCCCCGCTTTTGTTTGTCCCCTGTTGATTAGACGATATAACAGACTTGTTTGTTCCAAAAAACAAAAAACGCGCACAATTTTTGTAAAAAACTATATCGATTTATAACAAAAATTGGCGCTGAAAATTATTTTCTTATAAATTCAAAAAAAGACCGATATTTCTTGTAATCCCGCTTTTATAAAAACCGCAGTCAACCACTGTTTTCCGGCGCGCAAATACCCCCTGTTTTGGGATTTCGCAAAATTTCTGCAGCAGCTGTTTTTTTTGTTGATCCAGCTCTTCTTTATAGCACGTTTTAAATGCTTCTGCCTGCCGAAACGTCGCAGCAAGTGCCGACTTCTGCTCTTTGCGGTTTTTCATCCGCTGCTGCACATACGTTCCAAAGCAGTCGGCTCCGACCACATTATTTTCATGCTGGCGGTACTGCATGGTCGCCTGCGGCAAAAAACTGATTTTTCCAAACGCCGCCGCGGTAAGCGCAACCCACCAATCATGGTAGCGCGCGCCCTCTTTTGGTATTTTTATTTTCTCTGCAAGCGACATGTTCCACATCATCGTGCATCCCTGGCAGATATTTTCCATTAAAAGATGTGCAAAACTCCTGTTTTTCACATTGTAATGCTGCTGTCTGCAAAAAGAATCCGCCAGAAGCACCCCATTCGGATCAACAACTTCCGAATCCGTAAAAACAAGCAGCGGAGTATTCTTTCCATACTTTTTTTCCATCTGTTTTATACGCCGCAGTGTTTTTCTTACTTTATCGTGATGCCAGAAATCATCCTGGTCAGAAAACATATAGTATATGTTTTTATCCTTATTTTCTGCTTCCGCCGCGCAAAGAAGATTCAAAAAATTTTTTGTCGCCCCGATATTTTCTTTATTTTCATAAACGACAACTTTATCTGGAAACCTCCTGGCATAACTGTAAAGAATCTCCAGCGTAGAATCCCTGGAAGCGTCATCCCGCACAATCAGCTGTAAATCAATAGAATCCTGCGCTAAAATGGAGTCTATTTGCTCTTTTAAAAATTTTTCTCCCTGCCAAGCAGCCATCAGTATAATTACTTTGTCCATCTACTATTCTCCTAAAAAATCCATTTACCGCGCATAAAAATAAATCAATCCAGATCGTATTTTAATGATCCGTTCTGTCAATATTGGTCGGCTCAAAATATCCTATATTGGTCGTACAAATACGCAGCAATTCTTTTGGCAGAAAAGCATAATGTTTTCCAAGCCAGAACCCCAAAAATTTTGCTCCGCTCTGAAATGCCAAATCAAGAAGATCCAGATACATTTTCTGCCCTAAAAGATATTGGAATGTACCTTTGACAAGCCGGATTCCCTCCCCCATCGCAGGGACAGAAGAAAAAACTTCACGGTTTTGCGCATGGGACACGCCAAGGTCAAAGTTGCGCTTAAACTGTTCCGACAGCGTGTAATTGTGAGAATGAATTACTCTGGCTTCCGCCACATAAGAAATGCTATAGCCCATCTCAATCAATTTTGAAGCAATCAGCATATCTTCATTGAAAATCGCATGTTTTGCAAAACCGCCCGCCTGGTCGTAAGCGGCGCGCTTATACGCGGCACAGACGTCCGAGCAGAACCATGTTTTAATACCGAGTGCCGGAAGATCCTCCTTTGTTTTTTTACAGCTTTGCGTCGGATAATTAAACAGTCTTGTATACTGCTCAACCATACTCGCAGCAAGCGGCGCGCACTGCCTCGCATAAGCGATCGCGCATCCTTCATCCTTCACCGCGCGCAAAAGCCGTTCCAGCAGATAATCATCCGCCGGAACTGCATCCTGCGTCATCATCACAAAATAATCCGCGTCCGAGCGGGAGACCCCCATGCGGCGCGTACCGCCGTGATCAAAGTCCTCCTTTAACACCGAAACAATATTTACATTAATTTTTCCTCTAATATAAGCTCTCTGCTTCCTTGTGATCCGCTCCAGACGCCGCGCAAGCTGCACACAAGTATTGTCTGCAGTCTCCGTATTTAACAAAATCACATTGTCCGGTCTTACGGACTGCGATAAAAGCGCCGCAAACAGCTTGTCAAACTTTTTGTCTGGCTTGTACACCGGAATAATAACATCCAACCCCATAAAGTTCCTCTCCTTTCCCTTGTTTAATTTTTCGAAAACTCTTCCAGCTCCAGCCCTTTGTTGCGTTCCATCACGGTTCCAATGCTCCATGCATGAATAAACAGCAACAGCGGATTTCCCTTCATATCCTTTACTCTTTTTGTATCGGAAGTAACGGACAACCCTGCAACATCAACCTCTTCTTTATTGCCAATCCATCGAATATGCTCGTAAGGCAATGGCTCTAAACGGATCTCTACATTATATTCTGACTCTAAGCGGAATTTTAATACATCAAACTGAAGCACACCGACCACGCCGACAATAATTTCTTCCATTCCCGTATTGAATTCCTGAAAAATCTGGATTGCTCCCTCCTGTGCAATCTGCGTTACCCCCTTGACAAACTGCTTGCGCTTCATTGTGTCAACCTGGCGTATTTTTGCAAAATGTTCCGGTGCAAAGGTCGGAATTCCCTCGTACTCAAATTTCTGCCCTGGCGCGCAGAGCGTGTCGCCAATCGAAAAAATACCAGGGTCAAACACGCCGATAATATCCCCCGCATAAGCCTCCTCCAAAATCTTGCGCTCCTGCGCCATCAGCTGCTGAGGCTGCGACAACCGCAGTTTTCTGCCCCCCTGCACATGATATACCTCCGCCTCCGCATCAAACTTTCCTGAGCATACACGCATAAACGCAATACGGTCGCGGTGCGCCTTATTCATATTGGCTTGTATTTTAAATACAAACGCTGAAAAATCATTTTCCATCGGGTCAATCACCCCGGTATCCGCCAATCTTGGCAGAGGCGGCGTTGTCATTGTTAAAAAATGCTTTAAAAATGTTTCCACACCGAAATTTGTCAATGCAGAACCAAAGAACACCGGCGTCAGCTTGCCCGCACGCACAAGTTCCAAATCAAACTCCTGCGCCGCGCCGTCCAAAAGCTCGATCTCATCGGAAAGCTGGCGGTGCGCCTCCTCGCCAATCACCTCATCGGTCTTTTTGTCCCCGATTGTCACCTCGACACAATCCACTTCCTTCATCCCGTTATTTGCCGCAGTAAACCGCGAAATCATGCGTGTATTTCTGTCATACACGCCCTGAAAACGCTTTCCTGAACCAATCGGCCAATTGACGGGGCAGGTTGCAATTCCAAGTACCGTTTCAATATCGTCAAGCAGCTCAAATGTATCTTTTGCCTCGCGGTCCATCTTATTGATAAAAGTAAAAATCGGTATATGGCGCATCACACACACTTTAAACAGCTTAATGGTCTGCGCCTCGACGCCTTTTGAGCCGTCGATCACCATAACCGCCGAGTCCGCCGCCATCAGCGTCCGGTATGTGTCCTCCGAGAAATCCTGGTGTCCCGGCGTGTCCAAAATATTGATGCAATAGCCGTCATAATCAAACTGCATTACGGACGAAGTAACCGAAATACCGCGCTCCTTCTCAATCTCCATCCAGTCCGACACCGCATGTTTTGCAGTTTTCTTTCCCTTAACCGAACCCGCAAGATTAATTGCACCTCCATAGAGCAGCAATTTTTCCGTTAAAGTTGTTTTTCCGGCGTCCGGGTGCGAAATAATTGCAAATGTCCGCCTTCTCTCTATTTCTTTTTCCTTGTGAAAATCCTGCACTGTAATATCCTCCAAATAGATTTATAAATTTAAACCAGCAATGATCGTATTGCGGTTGTATTTTTTTATATTGATCTGCTGTCTTATGCGATAAGAAAAACAGCGAGGATGCTTCCCCGCTGCCGCCAGCTTCGCAAAACCAAGTTTATCATAATGTTTTTAAAAGCATTTGTCAAGGAGACATATCCAATCGACATGTCTGTGACATACCCCTCCTCGAAAAAGAAAACAGCCATTAAAAATACAGCAGTCCATCACCAGAAAAACACCATCCAAAAACGCATTTTTTTCTTTATTGAGCTGGAGGAGGAAAACACCGAATCCCCATAATCTAAAATTTCCTGATATGTCGTCTTGGGATCATCGACCAGAAAGCATACGTTTTCCTTGCTGCTCCCCTCTTTGATAGCAAGCGTTTTATAGCTTTCTGTTACAATCCTGTCTTCCTTCATATAGACCGCTTCATAATAGCTTGTCTGTTTTCGAACATCAAATAAAAATTTTACTTTCGCATCTTCCCCCAGCCGTTCTTTTTCTAATTCAGAAAAATATGCAATGCGAAGCACCGACGACCCGCTTGTGAACAAACGATTATAAAATAATTTCCATAGATCCCTGCCATACAAAATAATGGCGCTTTCCTTCAAATTTTTTATTTGACCAGTGAAAGAGGACGGTGAAAAAAAACTATCTCTTTTTGGACTTGCCAATATAATCACGCACCCGTCCCTCCATGCTTGTCCAAGCGTATAATCTTTTGGCACCTCAGAAATTCTCATGTAATCCGGCAATTCTGTCCGCCATGTTACCATCTCCTGACCACTGCCATAATTCTCAGCAACCTGTGTATAAAATTCTAAGTACTTTGAAAGTCCTTTTTTATTTTTTAATTCCAACGCTTCTGCTGTCGGTTTCTCTGGTATTCCTTCTGGAAATACCTTCTCGGCAAGAACATATTTCCCTCTCTCTAAATCAACCGGAAAATACATCCCCGCATAATCCGAATCTTCTTCGTAAGCTTTTAAGAAAAAAAGATACTCTTCTCCGACTTTTGCCGGCAGATAATTTCCCTGTGACCAAATGGTTGTTCCCGATTTATCTTTTTTTGTATAGTATTCCTCTGTGACCACAATTATTTTATCATCCTGCGCCCCCTGAAACATCCCTGTAATCTCCAGTTTTGTAAGCGTATATCCAAAGGGAACTTCCACACCTTCCTGTACAAATACATCTTCTTTATCCGGCAATACCTTCGCGCGGACAATCAGATCGCTTGCCTGCACAAGCTCTTCAAAATCAGCAGCCAGTTCCTCGCGTTCGGCTGGTATCGTTTTATAAAAAACACAAGAATTATCTTTCTGTGTTCCAAACACTCGAATCATAATAAATATTAAAATAACAACCGCCAAAGCAAAATACAAAAGACGCAAAAATAATTTCTTTTTATCAAACCGGCGCAACAACTTTTTCATAAAATCTCCACTCTTATCAATGCATCATATGATACATTTACTTTTAATACCCGTTTGCAGGTTTTTGAAAAACTAAGAAACGGCTTTTATTTTTGAATAATCCCGGAAATCAGACAATCTACTATCTGCAAAAGATTCTGCCCTGCAAAGCCAAGTTCCAAAAAATGTTTTTCCAAAATTGGTTTTATCTCTTCGACTTCCTCGGATTCTAATATTGCCATCGGCAGCAGCAATTCAAACAGTACCTCGCCATACTCTAATTCCAGCACATTTTTTATTGTCTGATAAGGAATTTTTGATAATACCCAGTGCGGTCCTGTACACCCAATTTCATTATTATTCAAAAAGAAAATCGTATCCCCCGGATGAAATTCTATTTTCAAATTTCCAAGACTGCCAAGACTTGTGGTTAAAGTAGTAGGATGGTCAAGATATCCGTCAGATTCATCAAAAACATCAGGATTCTTATCGTACTGTGTAAAACAATCACTCCATTCTATATTGATTGGCATAACTTTCTCAACAAAATCCGTCATCGTGCAATCGGTTTCTTTATGCAGTGAGCATGGATAATTTACAGAAAGAAAATATGCCCAGAAAAGGGTATTATCGAAAAGCACCTGATTTAAAAAAATTACATTTCCCTGTTCCATTTTTTCATCCATTCTACTTTTGCGGTATTCTTCCAATTTACACCGCCCTCCTTCGATATAAGACAACTTCAATGCTGCTGTAAAATTTCACTGATATCAAAACAGCAGACAATCGTTTCTTCCCCAACATAATCAATATGTTCCGCTCGTTGCTTGTCAAAATAACATCCTTTTTAACACAATCAGGTTCTTTGCCGTCTGTACTGCGAATGTACAATTCCTGCCATTGCTGATACAGCCAAAAAAATAATTCCAAAATTATTTTTACGGCGGAGGGACACTGGTGCTGCTGGAAATTTTAAAATTTCTTTATCACCATAATCGCAGTATAATTTTCATTTATATTATAAGGCAAATTTATCTTTGCAGCAATATTTATTTTAAAACATAAAAACAAAAATATCACCGTTTGATGATATGGAACAACAATAAAATAACAAACACATCATTTTTTGGTAAACAAAGATTTTTTATCTGTTTTGCGTTGATTTACATATTTTATTGATGTATAGTAAAAGCATAGGCAAAAGAAAGCGGGGTTGAAAATAGAATGGAAATTTATGAACGCATCAAAATACTTCGAAAAAATCACTTAAAATTGACACAGAAAAATTTTGGAATCCGTCTGGGTGTCAGCCGTGACACAATCGGCAATATTGAATTAAACAGACTTGTCCGCCTAGATCAGAAATTATCACTGATAAAATTAATCTGCAAAGAATTTTTTGTAAATGAAGATTGGCTTTTAAACGGCAATGAACCTATATTTGTTGAAGCAAACACATTTAGTCTTGATGAATTTGTGAAACAGCACGGCGGAACAGACTTGGAATTACAAATTGTAAAAACTTATTTTGACTTAGAACCCAATACACGAAGAATACTGATTGACCATTTCAAAAAAGATCTTGTCACTGCAATTTTTGAAAATCCAGAATTGGTTATTTCGGACATAACAAAGTAATTGAAAATGGAATTTGATGTAAGTTTTATGGAATCAAACTGCCAAAACTTCCACAGGAACGAAAAGACGACAGCAGCGATATCCTGTTATGGGCAAAGTTTATCAACGCCGAACGAAAGGAGGAATTTGACATGATTGCTACCAAAAATACTTATATTAAAAGTGCTTACAAAACTTTGCAAGTGATTCGTCAGGATGAAAAAAAGCGGTTGGCATACGAAGCGAGGGAAAAAGCACTCCGCGACTATAATCAGGGAATGCTGGAAGCAGAGTTGCGTGGTCGGGAGATTGGTCGAACAGAAGGTCAGGAAATTGGTCGGAAAGAAGGTCAGGAAATTGGTCGGAAAGAAGGCATTCAAGCGTTAATTTTAGACAATCTGGAAGAACAAGTCACCCAAGAAAGAATTCTCACAAAATTACAAAAACGTTTTAATCTAAACGAAACAGAAGCAAAACATTACTATGAACAATATTCAAAATTAAAATAAGAACTCAATAATATCCCTTATCTACTAATTATGGAGGATACTATGACAGAATTTTTAATGAAACCCAAAATTGATTTTGCTTTTAAAGAAATCATGATGAACGAAACTGCCCGCATCGGTTTTCTTTCCGCTGTACTAAAACTGAATCCTACAGAGATCAAAAAAACTCAAATTCTGAACACTTACCTTAGAAAAGAGCATGAGGACGATAAGCAGGGAATCCTAGATGTAAGAGTTTCTTTAAATAACAATATGGAAATTGATATTGAAATCCAATTATCCGAATTAAGAGTGTGGGCGGATCGTTCGTTGTTTTATCTATCCAAAATGTATGCGGAACAAATCAAGCCAGGGCAAACTTATGATGTTTTTAAAAAATGTGTGGGAATCAGTATTTTAAACTTTGATCTTTTCCCAAAGGAAACCGAATTTTATTCCTGTTTTCACATTCAGGAAGACACGCGCCATTTCCTGTATACTGACAAAATGGAATTTCATGTAATTGAGCTGCCAAAACTCCCACAGGAACTAAAAGACGACAGCAGCGATATCCTGTTATGGGCAAAGTTCATCAATGCAGAACGAAAGGAGGAATTTGACATGATTGCTACCAAAAATACTTATATTAAAAGTGCTTACAAAACTTTGCAAGTGATTCGTCAGGATGAAAAAAAGCGGTTGGCATACGAAGCGAGGGAAAAAGCACTCCGCGACTATAATCAGGGAATGCTGGAAGCAGAGTTGCGTGGTCGGGAGATTGGTCGAAAAGAAGGTCAGGAAATTGGTCGGAAAGAAGGTCAGAAAATTGGTCGGAAAGAAGGTCAGAAAATTGGTCGAAAAGAAGGCATTCAAGCGTTAATTTTAGACAATCTGGAAGAACAAGTCACCCAAGAAAGAATTCTCACAAAATTACAAAAACGTTTTAATCTAAACGAAACAGAAGCAAAACATTACTATGAACAATATTCAAAATTAAAATAAGAACTCAATAATGTCTTATCTACTAGATTAAAGTTCCTACAAGAATGAAAAGACAACCGCAGCGATATCCTGTTATGGGCAAAGTTTATCAACGCCGAACGAAAGGAGGAATTTGACATGATTGCTACCAAAAATACTTATATTAAAAGTGCTTACAAAACTTTGCAAGTGATTCGTCAGGATGAAAAAAAGCGGTTGGCATACGAAGCGAGGGAAAAAGCACTCCGCGACTATAATCAGGGAATGCTGGAAGCAGAGTTGCGTGGTCGGGAGATTGATCGAAAAGAAGGTCAGGAAATTGGTCAGAAAGAAGGTCAGGCAACTGGCGAATACGAAAAAGCAATTCAAATTGCTAAAAATATGTTTGCAATAGGACTTTCTGAAGATATGGTAACACAAGTTACTGGATTATCCTCAATACAAATTGAACTGCTTCTTCAAAAATAAAAGTATTCCAACAAAATGGAATACCTCTACCGTCAATCCTTTGCAATGTAAGCCGGGATGCGAATGCATCCCGGCTTGAGGTAACTCTCAATGTTTTTTCTAAGCAATTGGTTCCAAAGCATCCGATCCACTTTTATCAAAAATAAGTTTAATGATTCCATCCGCAAATCGATATTGCTCTGCTTTCTTAAGTACTTTGTCAATCTTTATTAAGCAATTCTTTTTAATATAAATTTATCTTTTAATTGCCTTTTAAAAATTTTAACTGTTTTTTACTAAAGTCAAAATATTGCCTCTGACCATCATAAAATACAAGTCGTGCCAAAGATACTTTAGAACGATCCTCACACTCCTCTTCGTATGCCTGTTTTAGTACTTTTATAATTTTATTTTCTGGGTTTCTGCACTCGGTCAATTTTTTAAATGCATCGGAGATTCCTGCTGCCCATTCGCTTATTCCTCCATGAGAGCGGGACGAACATAGTGATTCAGCTAAAAATGGATAATCAATCACTGCCCAGACCAGTTCTTCCACACTCATCTCTGACAATATTTCTTCTGGTATCCGACATTTTGCTTTTTTTTGTATAACCCCCAAACAATCGTTAAAATCGGTTGGGTATACATAACGTTCGATCTCACCTTCTTGCTGAGCGTTTCTCCACTGTACAAAGGCAAATACACCTGCAAACAGTACAAAAGCAAGGAAAATAATACGAATTCTTTTTTTGTTTTTCATGATATACCCATCCTTTCCCGATTATATTTATCTGCGCCATACTGAGATTTCACTTATATTATAAAGAAATTTTATCTTTATAGCAATATTTATTTTACAAAAATATTAAAACAGAATTATTCCTATAAAAATACAGATACTTTAACGCTGTAATTAACTTTTTGAAAATTACTGTAAAATATAATAAAACCAAATACACTTTTCAAAAAAAACATATTATTTATTTCTAGTTTTCAAGGCAATTATTTTTTATTGTGCCTTACATAATCCAGTTTGATATCTTCGCCTTGTAATAAAAAATGCATTTAGCATTAACAATACCGCAGCGGCTATAATTACAATCAGAAAAATTCCTCCAATCTGCCCAAGCGTAATTCCATAATATAAATAAACATTTTTCATAAATGTAAACACTGCAATATAATGCAGAATCGCGCTGATTAATACTGCACTGGTAAATGGAAGTATTTGCTCTAACATCTGAATGAAAAAGGCTTTGCGACGGTCAAGCCCAAGAATCCGGTAAGTATCATAAGTTTTTTGTCTTGCAATAAAATCCACTTTTCCCATTATATTAATTGCACAAGCACACATTAAAATCACCACAACTGCGCAGGAAAGACATGTTATATACTGAATTACCAAAGAATCTTTTGCTGCACTGCTCTCGCTGACATTATCCTGAAAATGAATATCATAGCGCCACGCCATTTTCTGAAGACTCTCTCCTAACTGCTGAAGTCGGCCTTTATAACCATCGATCCCATAAGTAGTTCCGACGTACATACTTGTACCTTTACAGTAATCCTCATAAATATGCTCTGGTATATAAAAGAACAGATCAAGAGCTGAAAACTCATCTGTATATGCTTTGGGAATAGAATCAATAATATTTAGCTTAAAAGTTATTGCATCTTCTTCATAAGGATAAAACTCAATTTCTTTCATATACTTTGCAATATTTTTTCCTACATCAACAACTTTCCGAGTATCCTCAAAGCGGGTTACCGCATAAACAATACAGTTATCTCCACGGATAAATTCCTCATAAGGGGGCATTTTCCCCTGATTTAGTTCATTTAATTGCTGATAGGTTTCTTCACCAACAAAAACCAATGTTACTCCATCTTCATATTGATGATCTTCTGAAAATGTTCCTGTCATTAGATGATTTGCAATAATCGGCTTTATGTATTCTGCAACTTCCTCTGGAATATATTCTTCTGGAATACTGATCTTTCGAACGCCAAACGATTCCCTTCGAATCAATTTCACATCAGGATTGTTTTTCAGTTCTTCATCAACTTCATGATAAAATCCTTTTGCAGAAAAATAAAAATCATTGCTTGCGCTTCTGGTGATCTGTTCTCCAATTCGATAAGCGCAAGAAAAAATAGCCAGAAATACTGGTACTGCAATCAACACCACACAAGACACCAACACCTGAATCCATGATTTTATACGCATTGCACGATTGTTGGTGCCTGCTAATTCAAGCAAATCTTTTACTTCTGGTTGGTTTATTCTTTTCTTTTGCTTTTTTGTTTCTCTGCGCTCTGGAATCTGTGCCAGTAACAGCTTACATACAATAAATAAGAGTACAACAATCAAAAATATCAATGCAAAAACTGTAAAACGAAGATCCGGCGTATAAATTCCCGTTCGAAAATAACTATTTCTAAGATTTGACAATAGCGAAGTGCGTATCAACAACACAAAAACACCATATAAACCAAATGATAATAAAAAACCAGCAACTACAACAATCAAATTTGCTAGAGGATATAAAATACAAAGTTGACTATGACTTGCTCCAACACTATCAAACAGACAAATCTGCCTTTTATCTTCCACAATACTTTGATATTGATTTGCCGCTGCAATACATAATCCAATTACAACTAACAATCCTTCAAACAGATACAATCCTAACCGAATGGAATGCAGGTAATCAGAATGTTCCACCACATTAAGAGCGCCAGCAAGAGCAGTATTTATCTGAACTTCAAGCACTCCATCTTCAGATAATTTTTGACGGATTGTTTCCAAATTTTTAACAGTCGGTTCTTTTAGTTTATAATAAATTATCATTTCTTCTTCTGGATATTGATCCGCTTTTTCAAGTCCCACATATCCATAAAGTACAAATTTATCTGTCGTATAATCAGGATAATCTAAAAAACCACAAATTGTATATTCTTGCTCTCCTATTTTTTCAAAACTTTCGTTTCCCGAAACCTGCCCCTGCGTATAAACACCTGCTTCTGTTTTTCTTCTTCCATACTCCAATGTTAGTTTATCGCCAATCTGAAGCGTTCCCTTTGTAGCAGAACGGTCTCCAACTCTTATCGTTTCTGGCACAACAATCTCTTGTTCCGATTGTGGCCAACGCCCCTCAGCTAAATAATAAGGCAACACATTTTCTTTTTCCTCTGTAATCCCGTATACAGCAAGATAATAATCTGTAATAAATTCTTTCAAATAGCCATGCACTTGATCTTTTGACACAGACTCCAACCGTAAACAGTACGTAGAAGAATGAAACCCTGATATCGTAAGCCCTTCCATTCCTTTTGCAAAGCGCGTATAGTCTGCTCCGTCAATCCGAGCGCACACATCCCAGTTTCCCTGCGCACTGTATGCATTTTCCAACTGTGCTCTGCAGTAACCCTGATACATTGTATCCACCGCCATAAGAAAAAACATACATGCTGCAATCCCAATCATCAATATAATGTATTTTTTCTTTTTTCCACACAGCATCGCTAAAAGCAAACGTTTCATTGTTTTTCCTCCATATTTAAGGTTTCTTACAATTTTTGTTCTTTTTCTATTGGTTTTCTAAATTTTATTAAATATACTATAAATGAATAAATGCAAAATATTACACAATAATTTCAGCAATATACGAATAATGCAAGGAAACTATAGAAAAAGTCTTTATCACAAAGACAAAACTTGATTATTTATAGAACTATATAAATGTTTTTGGAATTAAACTTTGATTTTTACACTATTTTACCATCACGCATCGTTACAATACGATCAGCATACTGCGCCATATCTTTATCATGTGTTACCATCACAACCGTCTGCTGATACGCATCTACACAAAGGCGCAGCATACTCATAACGCGCGCCGCATTTTCATTGTCCAAATTTCCCGTCGGCTCATCTGCCAAAATCACTTTCGGCTGAATCAGCAAAGCACGCGCAATTGCTGCACGCTGTTTTTCTCCGCCGGAAAGCTGCGCCGGATATTTTTCAATTAAACTGCCAATTCCAAGATCCTCCACTATCCGTTCAAAATAACTTCGATCATACTTTCGTTTATCAAATAAAAACGGAAGAATAATATTATTTTCTATGGTCAATTCTTCCACCAGATTGTAATTTTGAAAAATCACTGCGACTGTTCTTCTTTTACAGATTGCCAATTCCCGCTCTCCAAATTCATGGATCATTTTTCCATCCAGTTCGTATGTACCAGAATCGGGTAAAAGAATTGTCGCCATAATATTAATCAAGGTGGTTTTTCCGCAGCCGCTCTTTCCCATAATTGCAACAAACTCTTTTTGATCAATTGCAAAATCTACGCCTTTTAGCGCCTGCACTGCATTTTCTCCACTGCCGTATTGTTTTACAATATCTTTTAAAGAAATCAGCATAATGATATCTCCTTTGCAATGTAAGCCGGGATGCGAATGCATCCCGGCTTGAGGTAACTCCTAACGATAATCCCATGACTCAAAATCCGCTGTATAACTTTCAACTGCTGTACTTATTGTTTTAGCTTTTAACCAGATTTTCTGCCCTTTATATGTGTCTAATGATATAAACTGTCCTAAATATATTGATGAGTTCTCATCACTTAATGTCCAAGGCGTACTATCTACAGCACCTGCCGTTCCATCCTGACTACGTGTCATTAACTGAACGCTTCCATAAATTGTTACATCACCAAGTTCGACATAACTACACTGATCTGAGGTAGTCTTTGTTGCCTCTGCTACACTAACAATAGGTGCTCTCCATGCTGGTATACTTTTCACACCAATCCCGCTCAATACTCCTGCTGATGCTGCTGAAACGCTTGAAAACATACCCGCTAAAGCCATTGTTGTCGCAGCAAGTTTTACTTTTAATCCAAGTTTCATTTTTTCCCCTTTCCACCGCCTTCTTTGGCAGTTTAGCGTTTCCACAAAAGCCCTTGTCTTTTACTTCTACAAAGGCACTGCTTTATGGAAGCATTTGTTGTTTTTTTGAGATCCCAAATTATAGTTGTGATAAATTTATCGCCCTTATTGTATGACGTCTTCGTAATCCTGTCTATATCGTTTCTGGAATATTCCAAAAACGACATAGACAAATTCCATTTTATAACATACAATTACTGTTGTAACCTGATAGCTGACAAATGTTGGATATTATAAAGCTTTCATTACTTATATTTATGTATAGTTCAATGAAATCTGCAATTACAAAATAGCAAAGAAATTGAGAGCATATTTTTTAATTTATCCACTAAGACAGCTGCATGCAATTTAGAAGCGTGTCATTTTCACAACTGATTTAACATATTTCTGTTTTGATTCACGCTTCTACATACCAAAAACAGAAGGAGGCTTTATGAAACATCTTAAAAAAGTAACGCTTGCACTGATTTTTTTCATCTTCTTGGATATCACGGCTTCTGTGATTCCTCCAAATCTGCCGGATGCTCAGACTTGCGATTTTGGTCCGACAACGGAGAATAAAGGATTGTTTGGGAATGAAAACGATAACCCACGTCATTAATTTCTCCATTAAATACTGATTTATAGTACTTTTTTATTACTTGTGCTGGTTTAAACTGTTTTACCAAACAGCATAGCCAATATGCATTTCGCAAATGTTCTTTGCTTAGTAATTGTTTTTCTGGGGAATCCATTTTTTGATATACACAGGCAAGATTGGCAAGTATCTTTCCGATAATATCCCCTTGCCCGCACTGTATCGCCAGATGGATTCCCCGAATATCCATCTCTTCTGCTAATTCTAATTGCCCTGCATCTTCCAACATTTCTCCATAGTTTTTATAAAGAATCAACATTGAATTGGTATGATATTCTTCTTTAACTTTGCTTTTCTGAAATACTTGTAATAAATGTTCATATAATTTTAATCCTTTATCAAAATCTTTTTTCTTATGCATAAATCCAATTATATTATCAAAGATCACAAATTCATGCCGCGATGGCACGCGCAGTTTTCCTTCCCGATAATCCGACATTGTGTACCGCAATATCTCTTCTAATTGGCGGATTCCTTCCTCTGGTTCAATCTCCCCGCGATGTTTCTTTTCTTCCAACCTGCAAGTTTCAATATACTGCTTGTTGATCGGTATTGTCATATCCAGCGATGCTTCCAATTGATTTAACAGCTCTGCTTCCTTTTTCCATTCCTGATTAAAACTAGCTTGGTTTCTCTGATGTGCCAATTCATATAAATCATAATTATTTGACATTACCCGACTGCCGTAATAATGCTTGTCTACTCCAAGTTCTTTTGTAATCGCTATAAAATTAGCTGGAAATGGTCGCTGCTTTGCGCATTCAATCCGTGAAATTGTCGTTTGAGTACAGCTTTTTATTTTATCTTGGGGAACTCCGCAATTTTTCCGAATATCGCGCAAGATCTCAAAATCCAAAGAAACATCGTCCTCATGGCATAGAAACTGCAGCAAGGCAAGGTTGTTCAGCGAAAGCACCCAGCTGCCATAGCAGGTAAGCACTTCTTTTAAGCTGTTTAACTCGCAGCATACCGCATGTCTTTCCTCCCATTGTCCCAATAAAAAATCTCTGCTTTCTATCACAAGTTCTAACAATTTCGCCAACAAAGGAAGCGCGCCGCTTTTTGCAGCACATTCCAATCCTCTGACTGCGTATTCTTCAACCTTATCCCATTTGCTCTGCTGCTTCCAGTACGCTGCTAACAGCCACATACACTGCGGAAAATACTTTGCTTTTTCTTCCTCACAATAATACTGTTCAAGATAATCTGCTGTCTGATTCAACATCCGCACTGCATTATGTTGATCTTTTGGAATATACGCCAGCGTTTCATCTTCTTTTATATCTTTGTCTTCAAGTATAAAAAATGCGATTAGAATCATTAAATGCAATTCCTGACCACATAAACTATATTGTGCAAAATCAAGAGTTCTCCACTGTGGAAATGTAATTTCCAACGCTGTTTCCAGCTCGTTTCGACACTTTATAATATCTTTATGTACTCTGTACTCATTCAGCGCATGATAAATTCCAAAAAACTGCGCATGAATCGGTTTGTCTGCTATTTCCCATTGACGATATTCCTGAAGCAGCGCTTTATCTCTCGGATAATCTTCAGAATAAAAATGCCTTTTTAAAGTTTCTCGAATATCAAACATCGTATATTCTTTTAATGACATAATCGCTTCCAACGTATCAGAACATCTTCCAAGTCTCTGCAGTGATACATCCGTCAATAACTTGTCAGGAATACACGACCCATTTTCTAATTTTGATGTTCTGCTCTGAGAATAAACTCCTTCAAATATCTGCTCTTGTGAGATATTTTTTCTTGCTCGTTCCTGATATAAAATTTCCCCAATATTTGTCGCATTTTCCAACGGCATCCCACTACACGCCCTTTCTGCTTTCTTAATTGTATTCCTCCGTCTAATCTTTTTTTCCCTTTATTGTTAAAGGGGCTTACGTCAAAAAATATCTGCTTATCCACTCTTATCTTGTATTTTTTCACAAATAAAATAATATCTCTTTTCAAACAAATTATATCATTTTCGACATAATTCATCAAGTATAATTTTACTTTCTTCTTTATTTTAAAAATTCTTTATAAAACACAGAATAACTACAAATGGCAGTTCTATTTTACAAAGCCGATTTTTCTGCTTTCAAGCAGAAAAAAAGAGCTATTGCTTGTGTAGATGATTGATCTACTTTTGCAACAGCTCCTTGATGCAGCTTTTGATATTTTACTCTCTTTCCCAGACGGAAGGATATTTTTTCATCCATTCTATTTCCATAGCATTTTTCCAGCTTATCCCACCATCCTCCGATATCAGATAACTCCAATGCTGCTGTGAAATTCCTCTGATATCAAAACAACAAATAATCGTTTCTTCTCCAATAAAATCGATATGTTCCAATTCGCCGCTTGTTAAAACAATATCTTCTGCAGCAAGCAGCCAAGTTTCTCCGCCATCCGCAGTACGATAAATATTATAATGTACGGTTCCCGCCATTGCTGACACAACAGAGAAGGCAACTCCAAGACCATTTCTGCTGCAAATTGACACCTGCGCTTCTGGAAGTTTCAAGGTCTCTCCATCTGCCATAATCACAGTTTGTCTTTCGTTGTAAGACACAAAATAACCTTCTTCTGGCCTCAGTTCACAAAGATCTGCGATAAGTTTTTCGTCAGCAGCAGACCGATAAAGTTCCACACACCCTTTTCGAAAAGAAAGCTCATACCAATCCCTTATATAAAAACTGCTGTCCTCTGCCTGTGGAAGCAATAAAATTTCCCGCAGACCGTCTGGATAAACTTGATAAGCGTTCACTTTCCACAGCTCTTCTGTCTCTATTACAGCATCTTTATTGTCCTCAAAACCGTTTTCTATCTCTACAAGGTGTTTCTCCCCGATGATTAATTCCAAAAATGCATCGTCTGTATTGATATCATAAATCAAAATTGTTTTTTCCTGTGGTACAGACAGAATCTCTTTTCCATTGATCGACAGTATATTTTCTTTATCTTTTGCTTTACAGCTAAGCTGTATCTTGCTGCGGCTTTTTTCAAAAGTTCCTTCTACGATAACTCCATCAAACACTTCAACACCGCTCTGCGCCCAAATCGTCGCAGGTGTGATATTAAGCTGGTCTGTTTCATCATTTTCGGCGATATTGGATGGTTCTGCGAAGTCCTCGATACCTTTGGATTCCGAACAAGCTGTCAGGCATAAAAAACAATAAATCCCTGCAATCCTTATAAATTGCGCAACTATGTATTTTTGTTTTTTAAAAAGGTCTTGATTAATTGTCTTCCATATTTTCATAAAATTTTCCATTTCTTCGCTGCTTTTTTTACCCTTTTTTCCTCAAAAGCAATGCTCTATAAAAGTACTGGTGATTCCTTGAGATCTCAAACTATAATCTCAATAAATTTATTATATAATGTTTTCAAAAACTTGTCTATATCATTTTAAAAATATTCCCAAAACGACATAAAAATGCCATGCGCATAATTTCCAATCACACGCATGGCAGCGGAATCTGTAATTTATTTTTATAGGCTTTTGTTGCTTATATAGATAGCTTCTTTTTTAAATTTTTGATATAAAAATTTTTTTCATCCTAAAAAAACTTATTATGCA
Source organism: uncultured Lachnospiraceae bacterium (assembly GCA_947086895.1). GTDB lineage: Bacteria > Bacillota > Clostridia > Lachnospirales > Lachnospiraceae > RGIG4057. Next base: position 37,835 of record CAMUAR010000028.1, read on the forward strand.
CTGCATTAACCGCTTTTTCTGTATGCTGCGCGTCGATCAGCACGGTCACACGGATTTCCGAGGTGGAGATCATTTTGATATTGATGCCTGCATCGTACAGGGCTTCAAACATCTTTGCCGCCACACCTGGGTTTGACATCATACCTGCTCCAACAATAGAAACCTTCGCCACATTTTCCTCTGTATCCACCTTCTCACAGCGCAGGGAAGTCTCGCGGTGACGTTCAATTGTGGCAACTGCTTCCGCAAGATCGTCCTTTGCCACAGTAAAGCTGATATCTTTTGTTCCACCGCGGCCAACCGACTGCAAAATAATATCAACATTGATATTGTGTCTTGCAAGATGGTCAAACAACTTAAACGCTACGCCCGGCTGATCTTCCAAACCAATCACGGCAATGCGCGCCGTATTTTTATCACTTGCAACCCCGCTGATTAACGTACCTTCCATTTTTACTGCCTCCTTCACTACTGTTCCTTCGGAAAAATTCAAACTCGAACGCACGACAAGCTGTACATTATATCTTTTTGCCATCTCAACCGAACGGTTGTGCAGCACTCCCGCACCCAGAGACGCCAAGTCAAGCATCTCGTCGTAAGTAATTTCATCAAGCTTTCTTGCACCTGGCACATGGCGCGGGTCTGCTGTAAACACGCCGTCCACGTCGGTATAGATCTCGCACTCGTCCGCGTGCAGCGCTGCCGCTAATGCAACCGCAGTTGTATCGGAACCACCGCGGCCGAGCGTCGTGTAATTATCCATCTTATCCACGCCCTGGAATCCGGTAATCAACACAATTTTCCGGCTCTCAAGTTCATTTTTAATGCGCTCTGTGTCAATGCCTGTCAAACGTGCGTTGCCGTAAGCCGAAGTTGTGTACATTTTCACCTGAAATGCATTGAGTGAAACTGCCGGAACGCCAAGGGAATCCATCGCCATCGCCATCAGCGCAACAGACTGCTGCTCGCCGATTGTATAGAGCATATCCATCTCGCGCTTTGGCGGATTTGGATTGATGTCCTTTGCCTGAGACACAAGCACATCTGTAAATTTTCCCATTGCCGACAACACGACAACAACATCGTTTCCTTTTTTATAATCTTCGATACAACGTCTTGCGACATTGAAAATTCTCTCTTTATCGGCAACCGAAGTACCGCCAAATTTTTTTACAATTAACATAGCCGCCTCCTCTTTTTCCCATATAGCAATTTATTCCGCCGCATGAAAATTGTGCGGACGTTTTTTTGCTTTTGCTGCATTATGCAAACAGTTGTTCTATTAAACGGTAACCTTCCTGCACGACGTTGCCGGACATTTCTGCTTCTGCTTCATTGTAGCGTCCAATTCTTCTGCGCTCCATTGTGTTATCGTACAAAGTATACGGCACTGGTCCTGCGGTGTGCGTGCGAAGCCGGACTGGAGTTGGATGATCCGGCAGAACAAGCATCCGGTACGGCTTTTCTGAAGCATCCATCTCACGCTTTACCACTGCTATTACTTTGGCATCAAGCGACTCAATGGCTTCTATTTTATCTTTTATATTTCCCTGATGCCCCATCTCATCCGGCGCTTCCACATGGATATAGGCAAAATCATAATCATCTTCCAACAGTGCTGTCACCGCCGCCATCGCTTTTCCTTCATAATTTGTGTGCAGCGTTCCGTCTGCGCCCGGCACATTGATATTTTTCATGCCAGTGCCGACGGCAATCCCTTTTAACAGATCAACCGCCGAGATCATAACACCTTTCTTTCCTGTCTTTTCCTCAAAGGAATCCAGCTTTGGTCTTGTTCCCGCGCCCCAGAACCAAATAGAATTCGCTTTATTCAGACCACGTTTTGCACGTTCTATATTGATCGGATGATTGTTTAAAATGTCAAAACTTTTTTTCATCATCTCTTTTAGCGCAGGCTCTTCTGGCAGATATTTCCCAATCTTTCTTCCCAAAATATCATGAGGAGGTATAAGTTCTGCCACATTCCCATGATCCCAGATCAGAAGATGTCGGTAGCTTGTTCCTGCATAATATTGAAATATTTCACTTCCAAGCTCTTTTTTTACAGCATCCAGCAGCACAGCAGCATCTTCTGTCGAGATTTCCCCGGAACTATGATCTATAATTGTCCGCCTGCCATAAGGAATTCCATCTTCCTCTGAGACTGTTACAATATTGCATCGTATGGCGATATCAGTATCTTTCATATCAACTCCGATACTTAATGCTTCCAGCGGAGAACGTCCAGTATAATAATTTTTTGGATTATAGCCAAGCACTGCAAGATTTGCTGTGTCGCTGCCCGGTTTCATCCCTTCTGGAATCATATACGCAAGTCCGATTTGTCCCTTTCCTGCCAGATCATCCATCACAGGAGTTGCCGCATATTCTAACGGGGTCTTTCCTTCGAGAGACTCGATCGGCTCATCTGCCATCCCATCCCCCAAAACTACAATGTACTTCATACTTTTTATTATTCCTTTCCAGGTATCAATAAAATACTGATTTTAAACGCTTCCCAGCAAAACATTTATCGCAGTAATTATTTTTATATAACATAAAAATAGTTGTATATTTATGCAAGTTCTGCGCGAATATAATTTAATACAGTCAGCTGCTCTGCCGCCGCATGGAAATCCCCTTCCGCCATTGGCGCAGTCAGAAATGCATACTGTCCTTTTACATCCTCTGCTGTAAATTCGCGCTCAACAGAAAACAAGCAGTTTGCTTTCTCTTTTTCATTCTCCGGCACGCGAACAAAAAACTTATTGACAAGCGTATTCATATCCGCAAGTTTTAACTTTCGGCTGTTCCAGAGTGTCATAACATGTTTTCCCTGATGCTTTACCGCATCCACCACATCGGACACCACTGCGCTTGCCGTCGGCAGCTTTCCTGCACCCTTACCGTAGAACATTACATCGCCCAAAAAGTTTCCGCGCACAAGAACCGCGTTAAACACATCGTTGACCGCGTAGAGCGGATGACTTTTATCAATCATCCTCGGCGCCACCATCGCATACACCTGCCCGTCCACTGCGCGGCTTGTGCCGAACAATTTGATATCTGCCCCGGCAGTTAATGCATAAGCGATATCATCTTTTGTAATCTTTGTAATACCTTCGGTATAGATATCTTCATAATCCACCTGCATACCGTAAGCGAGCGAAGTCAAAATAGCAATCTTGCGCCCGGCGTCATACCCTTCGACATCCGCTTCTGGATTGCGCTCCGCATATCCCTTCGCCTGCGCATCCGCAAGCACTGTGTCAAAATCCAGTCCTTCCTCCCGCATTTTTGTTAAAATATAATTTGTGGTTCCATTTAAAATTCCGGTAATCTCCTGAATTTCATCCACTGTAAGGCTCTGGTTTAACGGCCGGATAATCGGAATACCGCCTCCAACACTCGCTTCAAACAGGAAGTTTTCTTTTTTCTGCTTTGCAATCTCAAGCAGTTCTGCGCCATGTTTCGCCACCAATTCTTTGTTTGAAGTACATACACTTTTTCCTTTTAATAAAGCTTCTTTTACAAAGGTATACGCAGGCTCAACACCGCCCATCACCTCAACTACAACTCCGACCTCCGGGTCATCTACTATCTTGGCAAAATCATGTACCAGCACGCTCTCCACCGGATCGCCCGGAAAATCCCTCAGATCAAGCACATACTTGACCGTTACTTCCTCCCCCGCGCGGCGTGCAATTCCAGCCGGATTGCTGTTGATTACTTCAAAAACGCCAGAACCAACGGTTCCATATCCCAAAATCGCTACTTTCATAAATATCCTCATTTCTGCGCTGCTTTTGCGCATTTCAAGTTTGTGGATGCAGCGCAGACACAAACTTGTGAGTAAAAGTTTTTTTCATCTTTCACTCTATATTACTCTGACTTTAACGCAAAATTACTTATTCTCTTCCCAAAATTTTAATATAATGAATTCCTTCAATTTCTTCCATTGTTCCGATCAGCTGATCGATTTCCATTGTCTGCGGAAGTATTTCAACTCCCAGCGTCAACGATGCAATTCCTCCAATTGGAATGGACTGATGAATGGTAAGAATATTTGCATTCGCCCTGGCAATCGAATTTAACACATTCGATAAAAGCCCTGGAATATCATCCATCTGCATCATTAGATTAATCGTTTTTCCACGGTTATTTTCATGGAATGGAAAAATATCATCCTTATATTTGTAAAAGGAGCTTCGGCTGATTTCCACAGCGTCCGTCGCCTCCTGAATCGTAAGCACGCGCTCTGAGTCAAGCAGCCTTTTCGCTTCCACAACCTTTAACAGTACTTCGGGCAATGCCTTTTTCTTTACAATATAATATTTTTCCTCCTCCATCACCACACCCCCTGCATCGTCTATATGTTCACTCCATACAAACAATTGTCCGTTTCGGGAAGATATCATATCATACTTTTTGGTCGAATGCAATACCTTTTTTGGATTTTTTATTATAAGAGCAAAGCTGCACAGCGAAAAATTCTATGTAGAAAAAAGACGAAAATCGTGTTATAATCAAAAATGAGGACAGCAGTGAAAACAAAAAAGCAGATTGTTTCTTGTTGTTGTATATATTTAAGGTAAAGTAATCAAAGGGGGATATTTTTATGGATAATAACGAAGCTGGCGAACCAAAGGAACCACAGCAGCATTTTTGGGATATTTTATTTTTGATTGTACTTTTTATTATCGTCTTTGTCTGCTGTTACGCACTGATCTCATAATTCCTCTTATTCTGATCCGCCGGAATTTTTATAAGATGGAATGGATGCTCAACAAAAGCCCCCTCTAAAAAAGAGGGGCTTTTTGTTTTTTTATGCTGCTTTTCTGTCATATCCATGAATCCAATCCGATTTTAAATAATAAAATAGATAGATTACAGAACTGATGCCCCATGTAAGAGGATATGCCCAGTAAATCAGCTCAATCTTATGGATAAAGTGCATCATTGTTGTAATATAGGCAATTCGGAACACACACCAGATTGACAGCATAATAACCATTGGCACAATGGCCTTTCCCGCACCGCGGCAGACTCCCGCGATAATATGAGAAAACGCCAGCAGAAAATAAAACAGTGCTTCGGTTCTTGCCTGCTGCACGCCAAGCCTTACAACTTCTGTATCCTGGTTAAACATCCGAATAAAAACCGGCGCCGCGGCAAAAATTACAAGCCCAATGCACTCGGCAAGCACAAGCGACATTGCAATGCCAAATCTTGCTCCTTCCCTGGCTCTCTCATGTTTTCCCGCCCCAAGATTCTGACCGATAAATGTAGTCATCGCCATAGAAAAACAAGTGATTGGCAAAAATGCAAACCCTTCAATCTTTACATAAGAACCGTAGCCCGCCATCGCATCCTGCCCAAAGGAATTGACATTGGACTGCAAAATAACATTCGCCAGACCAATCACTGAATTCTGCACACCGGTCGGCAGACCATACTTTAAAATCTCCCCAAGTATATCTTTGTGAAATCGAATTTTCTTTGGTTCTAAATGATACACGGTATCTTTTTTTAAAAGTCTTGTAAGGCATAAAATTGCACTGACAAGCTGGGAAATTGTGGTTGCTATAGCAGCGGAAGCCACGCCAAAATGAAATACTCCGATAAACAGCAAATCGAGCAATACATTCAGCACAGAAGAACAGATCAGATAAATCATCGGTCTTTTGCTGTCCCCAACCGCATTCATAATGCTTGTAAAAATATTGTACATAACGATCGCAAGCGCACCCAAAAAATAATACCGGAAATACGCGATCGAATCTGGAAGTACTTCAGGGTCTGTTTTCATCAGTTTTAAAATCGCTGGAGTCATCAGCACGCCAAAGATTGTTAATATAACTCCTGCTGTCAATCCAAACGCAACATTTGTATGTACTGCTTTTGATACGCGCTTTTCATCTCCCGCGCCAAAATACCGGGAAATTACAACACCTGCGCCCGCCGCTGTTCCAGTAAAAAAACTGACAAGCAGAAAAATCAGCGGTCCCGATGAACTGACCGCCGCAAGCGCTCCCTTTCCCAAAAATCTTCCTACAATCAGGGAATCTACCGTATTGTATAACTGCTGAAACAACTGGCTTAAAAATATGGGAATTGCAAACTGAATAATCAGCTTTTTTACGCTTCCCTCCGTCATGTTTTTTGTACCGCTGCTTAACATAATTTTTGTACCCTTCTTTGATTATTTATAATCTCTATTTTTATTGCTTTTTTTGTACTTGACACTTCCTGCGAAAAAAATCAGGAGATTCTTGCCGCCCGTTATAATTTGTGGCTGATTAGTCTATTTTCAGCGGCTTACAATGCAGCCACAGCCATTGTATAACAGAGGATACCGCTCTCTGCACAACAATGCGCAGGATTTTTGTTCTTTGAATGCTTTCTTTGAAAATGTTTTTTATCTGTTTGTTTCATCTGCAAAAAGCGGCGTCGAGAGATAACGATCGCCGGAATCCGGCAGAAGCACAACAATCGTTTTTCCCTTATTTTCCGGTCTTGCTGCAAGAACAAGCGCCGCCTTTAACGCTGCTCCCGATGAAATTCCTACTAAAATTCCTTCGCTGACAGCAAAACGCTTTCCCTCCGCAAGAGCATCCTCATCTTGTATCTGCAATACTTCATCATATATTTTTGTATTCAGCACATCAGGGACAAATCCTGCGCCAATCCCCTGAAGCCCATGCGCTCCCGCACTTCCACCGGAAAGTACCGGGCTTGTTGCTGGTTCCACAGCAACTATCTGAATGCTGTTTTTCTTTGATTTTAAAAATTCACCGACGCCGGTAATGGTTCCGCCCGTGCCAACGCCAGCGATAAAAATATCCACTTTGCTATCCGTCTGTTCCCAAATCTCTGGTCCCGTTGTTCTGCGGTGAATTTCTGGATTTGCCGGATTGTCAAACTGCCCCAGAATCACAGACCCCAAAATTTGTTCCTTTAATTCCTGCGCTTTTTCCATCGCGCCTTTCATCCCTTTTGCTCCTTCTGTCAATTCCAGTTTTGCACCGTATGCTTTCAGCAAAGTCCGCCTCTCAACACTCATTGTTTCCGGCAGTGTCAAGATTACATGATAACCTTTGACCGCTGCTGCCGCCGCAATTCCAATTCCAGTATTTCCTGATGTGGGTTCAATAATTGTCGCCCCCGGTTTCAGCAGTCCTTTTTCTTCCGCATCTTCAATCATCGCCAATCCAACGCGGTCTTTTACAGAACCGGCTGGATTTAAATATTCTAATTTTGCAAGAATTGCTGCATCTTTAAAACCTGCTGCTTTGCTGTAACCGTTTAGTTTTAACATCGGAGTATTTCCAATAAGCTCGGCTGCGCTCTCTTTAATTTTTGACATATTGATCTCCATTCCATAATTTCAATACAAATATACTTATTTATACTTTTAAAACTTCTTTTCCCTCTTATCTTTCGCAATAAGATCCTTCACAACTTCACCCGCCAAAATAAGCCCTGCTGCTGGTGGAACAAATGCTGTGCTGCCTGGAATACTTCTTTTTATAACAGTTTCTTTCTGCTTATCTTCTCTATCATCTTTACAAAAAGCTTCTTCCTGCCCAATATTCTCGCAATTTACACCGCCATAGATTGGCTGTTCTTCCGAATAAACTACTTTTAAAGCCTTAACTCCCCGCTTTTTTAGCTCATGCCGCATCACTTTTGCAAGCGGGCATACTTTTGTCTTATAAATATCAGCGACCTGGAATTTTGTCGGATCAAGTTTATTGCCCGTCCCCATACAGCTGATGATTGGAACTCCCGCTTCCTGCGCGCGCAGTACAAGTTCTATTTTTGCCGTCACAGTATCCACTGCATCCACCACATAATCATATTGTTCAAACGGGAACTGCCGGGAATTTTCTGGAAGAAAAAAGCAATTATAAATATGCACAACCGCCGCCGGGTTGATATCCAGCACACGCTCCCGCATCACTTCCGTTTTCTGTCGTCCAATCGTGCTATGCACAGCAATCAACTGACGATTTAAATTGGAGATTGCCACCACATCTGCATCAATAAAATCCAGCTCTCCTATTCCGCTGCGTGCAAGCGCCTCCGCAACATAGCCTCCCACGCCCCCAATACCAAACACAGCTACGCGGGACTTTGCAAGTCCTGCGATCGCCGCATCTCCAAAAAGCATTTTCATTCTCGAAAACTGTTCTTCCACAGCAATGGTATCTCCCTTTCATTATTTTTGGATTTTATAGAAAGCATCCTGCAAAACAGCTCTTTCTTTAATACCATTCAAGAAAATTATGTTTTACACCATTCTCTTTATATGCAATTACAGTACTTAAATTTACATTTCCAACACTGCCAAAAATATTTCCCTCAACATAAGGATTTTTCTTTTTTAATTCTTGAATCAGTTCTTTGATCTCCTGCCGCTTGGAATTGCTGTCGCCGGTTCCGCGCGCTGCACACTGTTCTGTAAATTTGCAGGCACACCGCAAAAATTGTAATTTATAATAGTCCCGCCATGCCATTACATCTTCCTCGCGGATCAGATACATTGGTCGGATCAGCTCCATTCCTTCAAAATTCGTGCTGTGCAGTTTTGGCATCATTGTCTGAATCTGCGCGCCGTACAACATCCCCATTAAAATTGTCTCAATCACATCATCATAATGATGACCAAGTGCAATTTTATTACAGCCAAACTCCTTTGCTCTGCTGTACAGATATCCTCTCCTCATACGCGCACACAAATAACAGGGAGATTTCTCAACTTCAAAAACAGATTCAAAAATTGCAGATTCAAAAATTGTAATCGGAACATTTAATTTTGCCGCATTACGTTCTATCATTTCCCGGTTAGCCACGCTATAACCAGGGTCCATTACAAGAAATACCAGCTCAAAGTGAAACTTATTATGCCGCTTTAGACACTGAAATAACTTTGCCATCAACATAGAATCTTTTCCACCGGAAATACAGACTGCAATCTTATCCCCTTCCTGAACCAATTCATAACGGTTGATCGCTTTTACAAATGGACACCACAAATTCTTTCTAAACTTTTTTTGCAGCCCCTTTTCCACATCTGCGCCAAACTTATCTTCTTTATTGATGGTATGTTTAAAATCCGTGGATTCTCTTTTGTCCTCTGCGGCAAGTGGTTCTTCTTTGCTGCCATTATACTTAAACTCCGTGGATTCTTTTTTGTCCTCTGCGGCAAGTGGTTCTTCTTTGCTGCCATTATACTTAAACTCCGTGGATTCTCTTTTGTCCTCTGCGGCAAGTGGTTCTTCTTTGCTGCCATTAT
>CAMUAR010000029.1 GCA_947086895.1 uncultured Lachnospiraceae bacterium
AACATGATATAATATCGAAAGATATTATATCAGCGCCGATTCGCGTCCGACGAAGGAGGACAAATACTTTAGCGAATCGTGTGCATAAAAATTTATTTGCTATAGTAACTTGTGGATAGCAGAGCATTATTTTGATAATTTTATATTGGAGGGTGCAACGTGAAAAAGAAAGAACTTTCAAAAACATTTTACATACTTGTCTTTTTGGCGGCAGTCTATTTAGCAGTGTATGTTTTTAGCGAATTCAGGGGAAGTTATCTTGCTGTCGGCGCGTGCGGTATTATTTTTTTGGCTTCGGGATACTTGCTGATCACCGCTTTTGAGCGTGAAAAAAAGCAGCAGGAGGAAGAGCGGTTTCAATCTTTTGACCAGTTTAATCACCAGATAAAAGAACTTATCAAAATTCAAAAAGCCACATATACGGCAATAAAAAAAGAAAATTTGGTTTTGTCAGAAAAACTGGATGCACTGACAGGAGTGAATGGCGGACGTCAGGAAGAATTACTTGAAAAGATTGTACAGACGCAGGAAAAGTCGATCAGCGAGACAAAACGAATGACGGAACTGCAAATTAATGCGTTGAAAACCGTTGCAAAGTACAATAACGAAAATGCGAAGCAGCTGGCATTGAATGCAAATAAGAATGCAGATCGAATTGTGGAGAGTGTTCAGACAGATATTGATAATTTAAAGCGGCAGATAGAGAATTTGGAACTGCAAAGCAGCAGATCTTTCATCTCTGGAGACGCAGCTACACAACGCTATGAGAGAGAACACGCGGCAGGTATTATTGGTTCTATTCCAATGGAAGACTTGGATGAATATAAAGAAGCTTCGGAAAATGGGGATTTCTTAGAAACGGATTCTCAAAATTTGGAAGAGGAAACTTCTGGAACTTCAGAGACGAAACTTCAGGATTCTCAAAACGAAACTTTGGAAGCTTCAAATTTAGAAGCGAACGAAGATTCAAAACCTTCAGAAACAGAACATCAAAGACCGGAAGCACCAGTGATTGATGATCCAAATCGAAAAATGACGCCGGAGGAAATTGCCCAGCTGATTGCGCATATGACACAGTAACCTTAAAAAATATAAATGTAAATATAAAGTAAAAAAAGAAAAAGTCCTCTGTTTTATAGAACAGCAGGACTTTTTTTATGCACACAGACGCAGAAAGGAAATTAGCGTCCGGCGCATGAGTAGGGGAAGGAAACTTCCCTGCTTGATTGCGCAGTCTTATTTAAAATTCTTCCTCTTTTTCTTTTTTATAAGAATGAAGGCGAGCGTTGTGACGGCGTTTGTATGCCTTGCGGCGTCTGCGGTGCGGCAGCTCGACAATAATAAAATAGCCTCCGACAAGAAGAATCAGCGCCGCGCTTACGATTCCTAACGTTATTGGAAGAATGTATTTTTTGATCGAAGCCCAGCCGCCGGTGCTATCTTTGTCTGTCGGTAAGCCGGAAGTTCCTGAAGAAAGCGAGGAGGAAGTTCCATTTTCATTTTGAAATACAAGATCAGGCGGTATCATATAACTTGGCCACAATGCTTCAAATTCTGCCTTGGTTACGGGATATTCTGGATTGTAATAAATAATATCGGCAAAACCAATATATTTATCCGCAAATTTATAAGAAATCTGCCCAATTACATTATCTCCATGGACAAGCTCTGTCAGCGGCGTATAAGTTATGGTTTTCATAGCATCTGAAAAATTTGCGGAGTTTGGCAGAACCGCATTGCTGTTTTTTCCCACATGAATCAAAGTGTCAAGTCCAGAAGAAAATTCTGAAGATTGTGTGAACAGCGGTGGAAAAGACAAATCAAGGTTTAGCTCCGATTCTTCAATATTATAAAGGGAATAATTATCAAATGCAAAATTTAAAATATTGATGGTATCCTCGTAAGCGTGAAGCGCAGTGTCAACATGAAGCACAACGGCTACAAGCGTCAATCCATCTTTTTCTGCAAATGTGACAAGGGTGGTTAAAGCCTCTGTTGTTCCGCCGGTCTTACCTGCAATTGCATAGTTGTAGGTGAGTGTTTTTCGGATAAAACGGTGGTGGTTTGCAAGCGGACGTGCAACATTTTTGTTGGTAGGCGGGATTGTGTAGGTGCGTGTACCCGCAATTGTGCGGAAGTCCTGATATGCAATGGCGGCTTTTCCAATCAATGCCATATCGTAAGCGCAGGTATAATGTTCTTGTTCGTGGAGACCATGAGGGTTGAGAAAGTTGCTGTTGACGCAGCCAAGCTCCTTGGCGCGTTTGTTCATCAAACTGGAGAATTCTTCTATAGAGCCGGAGGAACCGTTTACTTTTGCGGCGACATGTTCTCCAATCGCATAAGAAACTTCGTTTGCAGATTCAAGCAGCATTCCATACATTGCATCTTTTAAAGTTACTTGTTCGCCGGAGACAAGCCCAATACGGCTGCCGTATACTTTGTGTTCGGCAGCGTCCGACATAGTGACAATCTCGTTCATCGAACAGTTTTCAAGCGCCATAAGAGCGGTCATTATTTTTGTGATGCTTGCCGGGTAATAGGCAGTGTAAATATTTTTTTCATAAAGAACCAGCCCCGTCGTAGTTTCCATAACAATCGCGGCATCCGCGTAGACGTTCGGACCGGTTGGCCATATAAAATCTGTCGCGGAAGAAACTTCCTGCGAATTGGAAGTTTCTTCTGCTTTCATTGTGAAAAACGGTGTACATTGATAGAAAGAAAAAATAGAAAAAAGAAAAACGGCAGTACGCGCCAGCCATTTTTCTTTGCGTTTTTGCCAATTCCAATACATCATATAATAAAACCTCAATTCTTGTGCTGACAGTATCAAGCGGATCATGATTCTTATGTTGCTTGTTCCATATTTTCTAAAATTTTAATGGAGAATGCCATTTGAAAAAAATTGGACAAGACAGCATGTTAGGTTTATTATAGTGTATTTTAAAGAACGCTGCAATATAAAAAATAAAAAAGCAGATCTTTTAATTTTTTTTACTTTGTCCGTAGTATGCGTTGGCGCCATGTTTTCTCAGATAGTGCTTGTCCAACAATTCTTGCTGCATCGGCTGAATGGTGTTGTTTGAAAGCGCGAGATTATGCCATGCCATAAAGGAAACTTCCTCCAGAACAACAGCGTTATGTACAGCATTGTGCGGGTCAGTTCCCCAAGTAAATGGACCATGGCTGTACACAAGAACAGCTGGTACATCGTCTGGATTGATATTAGCATTTTTAAAACGTTCGATAATAACCGTTCCAGTTTCTTTTTCATATTCTCCGCTGATTTCCTCTGGAGTCATTTTTCTTGTACATGGAATTTCACCGTAGAAATAATCGCCGTGTGTTGTGCCGAGAGCTGGCACTCCGATGCCTTGCTGAGCCATTGTAGTTGCCCAGCGAGAATGAGTATGTACAACACCGCCGATATTTGGGAATGCTTTGTACAGTTCAATGTGAGTAGGGGTGTCAGAAGACGGATTTAAAGAACCTTCCACACGGTTTCCATTCAGATCTACAACAACCATATCTTCCGCTTTCATAATGTCGTATTCAACACCGGATGGCTTGATTACAATCAGACCTGTTTCGCGGTCGATTCCTGAAACATTACCCCAAGTAAAAGTGACCAGGTTGTGTTTTGGCAGCAGCATGTTTGCTTCGTAGACTTCTTGTTTTAATTTTTCCAGCATAGTTTAATTTCCTTTCTTTTTTATATATGGAATAAATCATATGTATAATATACTACAAGTTCAAAAATATGTAAATATAACTGCGGAATCTTTTAAACAAGATTTATTAGAAAAAATCCATTGACGATGACGGAATTTTACATTATAATGTGGAATGTACCAAGACGACCTTGTTGATTCGTTGTAAAAGAATAATATATGTTTGTTGTCAGCCATTGGACGATGAATTCATAATTACGGAAGCAATGAAACGCGATTGTGGATTGCCCTGACACGGCATACGAATGCAATTGTGTTAGTTTTTTGTGCGCAGGAAATTTGTGTGTTCCGAAAAGCGACAGAGGAATATATTCTGTCTGAATGCGCAGGCGTGGAGGGTATACATAGAATTTATCCCACACAGGCGAACGGAGGGAAAGTTCCTCTGTTTGATTTTAAAATGCTTTCGTTTTTCGTAGATGGAAACCAGCTGTCTTTTGGCGGTGGGTAGTTGACAGGGAGATGATACAAATTATGAAGACAATAATTGTGGATGACGACGAAATCTCAAGGGAAACATTTTTATTTTTATCAAAGACAATCCGAGAATTGGATATTGCCGCTGCATTTGACAATCCAGAACAGGCGATCCGATATGTCGGAAATCATGTGGTAGATCTTGCCGTGCTGGCTATTAAAATGCCGGTGATGGACGGGATTGAGCTGGGGCATCGCCTTAGAGATCTCAATCCTTGTATTATGCTGGTCTATACTGCCGAAGCAGAAAGCTACGCTATGGCAGCATTAAAATTGAGAGCAGCCGCTTATCTGTTAAAACCGCTCAATCAGGAAGAACTGGCTTATGCTGTGGATACTGTGAATTTGCTTGCCCGCCGAAACGAGAAGAAAATTTATGCTCGCACGTTCGGCTATTTTGATTTGTTCGTGGACGGGAAGCCAGTTATGTTTAAAAGTGCAAAAGCGAAGGAACTTTTGGCTTTATTGATTGATCGCAGAGGCGGTACAGTGACAACAGAGCAGATTATCAATGTACTTTGGGATAATCGACCAAATGATGAGGCAACGCAGAACCTTTGCAGTAAGGTAGTGAAAACACTGCAAAAGGAACTGACGGATTATGGAATTGGTGAAATTCTAATTCAAAAAAGAGGTGTGCGCAGTATTGATGTAAAACGAATTCATTGTGATATGTATGATCTGATGGAGGGACATTATGATATGAAAAACTGCTTTTTGGGCGATTACATGATAGAGTACAGCTGGGCAGAAGACCGCATTGGGACTTTCTGGAAAAGAGCCAGTTTATTCGGGAAATAGTACTAGAATTCAGCAAAAAAGCAAGATAAATTCCACTTTGATTCCTTTTGAATTCCTTTTCGAGTCCGTTTGCGGGGTTATAATGAAAATGGAAGTTTCAACACAAACGTTTAGAAGAGGATGAGACGATGGAAAAAACTAAATACTTTTATGAGCCACGTATGGAGTACTCTAATTCTTATGGCATCTATTACGCGACCTACGGAATCTACTTAAAGACCGATCGTGAAGCTATTCCACTTCAACATGATGTAACAATGAAATACGAGGAAGCAAATCAAATCTGTGAGATTCTAAATAGACATAATTTAGAACCAGAGCAAGCAAAATATGTAATCGAGGACTGTATCATTGAAAAATATTTATGGTGAGATAAAAATGAAGAAAAAAATTAAATTTCAAATAAATAAATTATAAACCGACGGTATTTGATGAAGAACCGTCGGTTTAATTTTTTTGTTGGAAAATGTTGTTAAAAATCGTATTTTGCTGGAAAGTAAGAAAAAACATCTTTTAAGCACGTTTTTTTGTATAACATAAATTTACAGTCAAGATTTCAAATGGGAATCAGAACAACAATCTGCAGGGGAGGTTGTTGTTCTGTTAATTTTGCTTCCTGTGCGGCCAATTCCGCCGGGAACGAGATGTTTTTGTAACAAAAGTATATTGAAACTTCCAGGGAACTTAGAGGGGTATTTTTTAGGATAGGACACGAGTTTCAAAATTTTATGGTCAGTAGTATTCATGTTTGTGGCGGGGGAACCAGTTGTCTAACAAGGTTCCCCGGATGCCATTTGAGATTTTGTGTTTCTATTTTGGGGGATGATTGTGCGGCGTTGACCTATAACAAATAAGATAATAAAAGCGAATTTAGAGGTTGAAAATGAATTTTGTCAAAGAAACTATGGAATATACTTTAACCCAAATTCTGTAATTGCGTAGAATACTGGCAACAAATCTTCTCCTTTTGGCGTAAGAGAGTATTCTACATGAGGACCTATACTTCCTGTAACTGCATTTCTTGAATCTGTTTGTGTACTTCCATGCCTCGTTTATTATAATAATCACGTCTTTCCTGCGGTGTCATGTCTTTTGTGATATTATAGTTATATTCCCTTATTTTGTGGATGTCCTCGATCGTAAAGTCCGGACTGATTATCAACTTATCCATAGTCATACCTCGCTTTCTAATAACACAGATGGATTGATAATTTCAACTGGTTTATAACCCCTTAGATTCGTGATGGCTCTTACTCCTCTGATGGTCTTAATATTAACAATATGCTTAAAATTCCATGATATAATGCAGTCACAGCCATATATAACAGCGGCAGCGATATGCTGGCAGTCATCATAACTCTTTTGTGTCAAGATACCCATATCAATAATCTGCTGAGCAACAGATGACATGGAATCCGTAATCTGGATAGGTGTATAATTTATTTGTTTCAAATATCGATACATCTGGCTTTTCTTTGGCTCTTTACAATCTGATATTTCCTCTAATGTGACAGTAGACAGATATACGTCATATTGTCCGGCTTTAAACTTTTCCCACAATTTTCTCGTATCTGCCATCTTTTCAGGCACATCTTCCTGTAGCAAATGGCTGATAACCGATGTGTCCAAGTAGACCTTAAGATTTTCCATAAGCATCTTACTCCTTTAATTCGTCTGTTTTTGGCTTTCTTTAGACCAAATTCGCTTTATATTTTTACCGCCTTATATCATTGGCATATGCTGCAATATACAAATAATGTACATTCATTTTCATAAATATTGTAACATTCATTTGCCGCTTTTGCAATCAGGTGAGACCATTATTTCAGCGGTATTCGTCTGTCCTGGCGTTTTGGAAAATATTCTTGACATCAGTTTTTTTATTGATTATAATTGAGTTGTTGTAAAGATCATTCGTGCGGATTTTGAATGTATCTTATTTTCTGCAAAATCTATGGAGGGTGTCGGCTTATGATAATTTGGTAATTTTCGAACTGAGATGTAACGAACTTGGAATCTTAAATTTACGGCTATAGTACTCGATATTTTTATAAGTTTTTTTGTCGTATAGATTCCTGTATTGTCGGAGATTATCAAATTATCATAAGTTGGTACTTGTCAGGGAACAGAAGATTGTTCCCGCTGTATATATACAGTTCAGTATCTTTCTTTGCATAGTTTCCAGATATAAAACTGCGGTGCAGTTGTTGTTTTCTGCAATTCAATTTTTTTGATTCAAAGCTTGCTT
This sequence comes from uncultured Lachnospiraceae bacterium, assembly GCA_947086895.1. Taxonomy (GTDB): domain Bacteria; phylum Bacillota; class Clostridia; order Lachnospirales; family Lachnospiraceae; genus RGIG4057. The sequence continues at coordinate 7,258 of CAMUAR010000029.1, forward strand.
AGAGTTTTGTTAAAATATTTTTTATATTTTGACGGATTCTTGACAGTCTGAATTTTTGCCTTGCAGCAAAGACGCAGACAGTGTTTTGAATAAAATGTTGTTGTGGAAACAGCATAGATTTTCTAAGCGCAGAAAACGGATGTTTTTGTTTTATCACAGGAGATCCGCAGTTTTTTACCTTGATTTGATAATCTCTCTTTCTCTGATTGGAGGGATTTTTTTATGTCAAAATTATTGCTTCATGCGCAAAATATACAAATAAAATTTGGGGATAAAACAATACTTGATTTTGAGCAGTTTGCTGTTTATGAAGGGGAAAAAATAGGGTTAGTTGGAGCGAACGGAGCGGGAAAAACAACGCTGCTTGGGGTTCTTGCAGGTGAGATAAAACCGGATGAAGGCAAGGTGAAAAAGGTCTGCGATACTTTTTATTTCCGGCAGTTTTTAGAAGAACCACAAAATAGAAATCCTAAAAAAACAGATATGGAAGTGTATCAAGACAGCGAGAATGCAATGTTTCCGTATGAATGGAACGGAAAAGAACTTAGCGACTTGAATGTTGGGGATAAAACTTCAATGAATCATATCAGCGGAGGAGAAGAAACAAGGCTTCGTCTGGCGCAGGCGTTTGGAAGTGATAAGCCTTTGATGTTTTTTGATGAACCGACCTCAAATCTTGACCGCAAAGGGATTGCTGTGTTGGAGCGCAAATTGTATACCGTCGAAACAATGGTTTTAGTCAGTCATGACCGTGCATTATTAAATGCGCTGTGTACGAAAATTGTTGAATTGGACCAAGGAAAGCTTACAAGTTATGATGGAAATTACGACGATTATCTGGAACAAAAACAGGCGGAAATCGCCAGACAATGGACAGAATATGAAAGTTATACTTCAGAAAAAAAGCGTTTGGAAAAGGTTCTGCACGAGAAAAAAGAACATGCAAAGCAGATTGAAAAACGTCCGAAAAATATGTCTCCAAGAGAAGCGAAGCTCCGCAATTGTTTGTCGCATCATCCAAAGGATGCAAAAGCAAGAAGGATGGAAAAATCTGCGTCCAATGTACAGCAGCGCATCAATGCAATGGAAGTAAAGGAAAAGCCAAAAGAACTTCCTAAAATTCGCCCGGATTTTCGGCTGACAGACCCGCCGGAAAACCGTATTGTAATTCGCGGAGAAAATCTTTGCTGCACTTATAAAAATGGACCAGAAATTTTTTCAGACGCTTCATTTCAGATTGCGAATCACAACCGCATTGCAGTGGTGGGGGATAACGGGGCAGGAAAAACAACACTTTTGCATTTGATTCGCGCGGCGGCGAACGGCGCACTTTCTTTTTGCAAACAAACGTCAGAAACTATGACATCCGAAGATTCATTTATATTAAACCAATTTTCGCATTTTTCAGGTTCGATTTCTATCGTGCCAAAAGCAGCAATCGGTTTTTTTGAACAGAATTTATCAACGCTTGATTATACAAAAACAGTTTTGGAAAATGTGATGGAAGTCAGTGTTCAAAAAGAAGCTGTGGCTCGCACAGTACTGTCAAGACTGTTGTTTTTTGAGAATGATATGAAAAAGCCTGCCGGGGTGCTTTCCGGTGGAGAGCGAATTAAGCTTGCGTTCGCCAGGTTGTTTGTATCGCGCATCAATATCCTTGTTCTTGACGAGCCGACAAATTATCTGGATCTTTCATCGATTGAGGCATTGGAAACAATGTTTTCTGAGTATGAAGGCACGCTGGTATTTGTGTCGCATGATAAACATTTTATTGAGAGTGTGGCGACCGAGGTATGGGAAGTTTCGGGGAAAAAAATAGTGAAAAACGATTGATAAAAAATATATCAGTTTAAAAATGACTTTTTCACACTTTTTCTTACTTTACCTATCTTGTATTTTTACAGGGGAATATATTATAATTGGAGATATAGAAATTCTTCAAAAGATACTTATACATGGAAAAGCGCGCTATACTGCAAAAACAGTATCTATGCAGCGCAAAGTTTTCAGGATAAAATTTTTTGTTGTATACAAAAGAAAAAAGTAAAAAAGCCAAAAACAAGGCGTCAAATAAAAAGCGGGAGGTTTCTGCAAAATACAAGGAGCTTGTTTTTTGAGATATCAAGCTGGGATCGCTGGTAATCGCGAATCCGTTTCTGTAAAATACAGAAAAATTGTTTTTGAGACCTCAGCGGAAATGGAGATTATGTATGGATAGCAAAAATTTTAGCAATCCGCTTTCTCTGCGGGAAATTACGGTAACTGATGATTTTTGGAAAAAGGAGATGGAGCTTGTCCGCAACGAGGTAATTCCATATCAGTGGAATGCGTTAAACGACAATGTTCCTGGTGCAGAGCCAAGTTTTTGTATGAAAAATTACAAACTGGCAGGTGAGCTGAACGCGCGAAGAAAAGGCAATCCTGAATACAAGCAGCCAGTCTGGCCGATTATTTTTAATCTTGTTCCAGAAGATATCAATAACCGCGAAGAACGATTTTATGGGTTTTTATTTCAGGATACCGATTTTTCAAAGTGGGTTGAGGCAGTCGCTTATTCTCTGACGCAGCACCCGGATCCAGAATTGGAAAAACTTGCGGATGGTGCAATTGATGTTGTCTGTTCCGCGCAGTTGGAAAACGGCTATCTTGACACTTTTTATATTATCAATGACCAGAGCAAGATTTTTTCGAATTTGCGCGACAATCACGAGCTTTATTGTTTCGGGCATCTGGTTGAGGGAGCAGTCGCTTATTACGAGGCAACTGGAAAAGATAAGCTTTTAAAGGCAGCATGTCGTTATGCGGATTATATTGATTCGTATTTTGGCACAGAGGAGGGCAAATGCAAGGGGTATCCGGGACATGAAATTGCGGAGATGGCTCTGGTGCGCCTGTACCACGCAACAAAAGAAGAACGCTATCTTTCTTTAAGCCGCTTTTTTATCGATGAGCGCGGGAGACAGCCATATTATTTTGACACGGAAGCAGATCATGTATTTCAGCCAAAAGAAGGCGAGAAACCGCTCAGGCATTTTTATCAGCAGGCACATTTGCCGGTGCGCGAGCAGGACGAGGCGACAGGACATGCGGTCCGCGCGGTATATTTGTATTCCGGCATGGCGGATATTGCGCGGCTGACAAAAGATCCATCCTTGTTTGAGGCATGTGAGAAACTCTGGAATAATGTCACGACAAAGAAAATGTACATTACGGGAGGAATTGGCGCAACTCATCTTGGAGAAGCGTTCTCATTCAATTATGATTTGCCGAATGATACAGCTTATGCGGAGACATGCGCTTCGATTGGACTTGTATTTTTTGCGCGTCGTATGCTGCAGATTAAGCCGGATGCGCGTTATGCAAATGTGATGGAGCGCGCTTTGTTCAACGGTGTTTTAAGCGGTATGGCGCTTGATGGGAAAAGCTTTTTCTATGTCAATCCTCTCGAAGTTTTGCCGAAAGCTTGTCATGAGGATGGTCGAAAGTCTCATGTAGCGCCAATGCGCCAGAAATGGTTTGGATGCGCGTGCTGCCCGCCGAATATTGCGCGTCTGCTTGGATCGATTGCTTCTTATGCTTACACAGAAAATGAAGATACTTTGTTTGTTCATTTGTATGTTGGCGGCGAGCTGAAAAAACAGGTTGGCGATCATACTGTCAAAGTTGAAATGACCTCTGGATTCCCTTATAACGGCAAAGTTTCCATTCGGGTTTCTGCACAAAAACCAACGAAAATGACGCTTGCGCTGCGCCTGCCGGATTGGGCAAAGAGCTGTGTGGTAGATCGCATTGTTTTAAAAGATTTTAACCAGGAAAACAAAATGGCAGAAATGCAGAATGATTGTGCTGAAAAACAGGAGAAGGATGATTTAACTGCTTTGCTTGCTGAACTTGTACATAATGTCAGTGCGGAATCGGCAGAAATAAAAGATGGTTATTTATATCTTTCTGGAACATGGTGCGATAAAAAAGAAATCACACTTGATTTTCCAATGTATCCGAGAATTATGGCAGCAAACCCAGCAGTTCGGGAGGATGCAGGAAAAGTGGCAGTGATTTGCGGACCGATGGTCTACTGTTTGGAGGAAGCGGATAATGGTCAAAATCTGCATTTGCTTTCTTTAAACTGCAGCAAACCTGATTTTAAACTACAGCCAAATTCTACTTTCGGAGCAACCACCATTACAGCATCGGGCAAAAAGCAGCAGATCAAGGAAGACACGTCGCTTTATCATGAGTATTGTGCAGAGAAAGCGGAAACTTGTACGTTGACTTTCCTTCCATACTATATGTGGAACAACCGCGGAGAAGGAGAAATGACCGTATGGGTAAATGCTTCTGAGAACTAGCATCTTATTTTCGTTTCAACAAAATTCCGTCAGTATAGCAGATGATACTGACGGAATTTTTGCAAATTTTCTTTGATACAATATTATTTTCTTGCACTTGTTTTGCACTTGACAAGTAACTTGATCTTAAAAAGTTTTTAAATAGATTCGAGAACCGCCGACACAAACGGCATTCCGGCGCGCGCAGCAGACTCGGCAATTTCACGTCCTTCTTTGATATCAAAATCATTTTCCGTCTGAACAAGCGTTACAATTCCATCAGGATAAAGCTTGTCCTGAGTAAGCACAAACGGAGCGCAGTCAATGCCAAGCCGTTTTGGGGACATCAGGATTTTTCGTGCAGGAGTTTCACCAGCGGCAAGTTTTTGCTCGTATGCGTTTGCTTCGCGAATCAATAAGCTTGCCAGGCACTCCGGCGTGCAGAACGTACTGTCGAGGATTAGATTGTAGTTGTTAAAATTAAAATAATCCAGTCCATAAATATCTTTATAACGAACAGTTTCAACTTCCGCGCGTTTTTTTAGTTTGACTTTTGCATCTTCAACGGAAGAATATTCTTCCACTTCGCCGCGCTTGCTGTCATGATAAACGCGCTCTGCCGCGACATTCAGACTGACAGACAAAAATACGCGAAACGATGTTTCAACAAAATTCCAGGCAAGTCTTGAATCGAAAACAATCGGTTTGTCTGGATTTTCACGGGCAATTTTTGCAGTTGCATCATCAATCAGATGGTCATACTTATGGTCTTTTTTCATAAGTTCATTCATTTCCAGCACATTGATTCCCATTTCTGCCGCAATGGCACGCTGTACTTTTCCAGTGGAATAAATTTCCTTTCCGTAGTCTTTTTCAAGAATTTTACATATTGTAGATTTGCCGCTTCCAAGGTTTCCTGTTAAAGTGATATGCATAGATATTCCCCTTTCTTTTATGTTTTATTTTTATAGAGAAGCAGCTGCAAAACACAATTATTTTTTGCAGCCATTCCTTAACATGGGTTTTATTGTAGAAAACATGCGCATTCCTCTGAGTGGAGTGCTGACAGTTTCTTTAATATGGCTGTGCATTGTTTTTATCGTGAAAAACATGTGCATTCCTCAGAGAGTGATAGGAGATTTTAAGTCTGTTTTCTGTGTTGATCGATCTCTGTTACGATCGCATTTAACTCTGCTTCATCAAAAAAGAACGGGGCTAAATAATTTTTTGTTATCTTTTTTTTCTCATCCAGAGATGATGAATCCCAGTGTTTATATTTTGTTAATAGGATGATTGCATGTTGTTTGTAATCTGGTCTGTTTTTTAGTTCAAACCACTCTTTCCAGGAACTTGACCGATGATTCAATTTCGGCTTATCATTTTGAATTAGAAAGTCTCTGACTTGTATATAGATATCAGCAATCACAGGACTGGCGGATATCAATTTATTATCTGGGTTTTGATGAAACTTGGCTTCAAGCAATGCTTTATGCAGATTGAGAGCGCCGTAATAATCTAATTGTAAGTTAAATTGCTCCATTTTTTCCCCATTCTGCTGCGTGCAGCAAACCGATCAAAAAAAATAGTTTAAAAAAATTTTTTTAAATTTGCTGATTGTTGTTGTATTTTATCTTACCACAAAACAAGAAAGTGAGCAATCGTATTATTGACAATTTGCAGTATCTTAGTATAATGGAAAGAGAGTAGAGAATAGATGTTCGAATATTTGAGTTAGGGACATTGGGAGGGAAAAGTTATGTATGAACAATGGCTTGAAGCCGAACGACAATGGATTGGCGAATATTGCAGCAAAATAAAAAGGAAAACGATTTTAAGGATTGTTCCGGCAGTTTTAATTATTTTGACGGTGCTGTTTGGTTTGATTGATATAGCGAACGGCAATACCGAGATAAAAATTTTATTGGAAAATGCGATGGGCGGTTTTATGATCGGCGTTATTGTATGTACGATCTATCTTGCGATTGTGCTGCCGAGATTATCGCCAAAGCGGTACATAAAAAAGATAGAAAAGGCAGTAAAGCAGATAAAGCTTTCTGAATCAGAAAAAGAACAGCTGGCACAGGAATTTTTGTCGGCGGAAAAGGACCCAAAAAGAACGATTTCTTTTTGGATCAACGGGCATGGCTCGAAGGATACGCCAGCGCGGTTTGTCTGTTCAGAGCATTATGTGATGTTGGAGGGCAGCTACCCTTATGCGATTATTATAAAACTTTCTGATATTGAGGAAATTCACACATCCGAGGAAGAAAAATCAAGAAGCATTCGCAGGGGCGGCGTAATTACAACAGAATATTTTACATTGTACACAATTGGATTTTATCGGAAGGACCGCGCGGAAAGAGGACTTTCTGAGGAGGAATTTCCAGATGAAGCAATGGGATTTTTTTCGAGCGAAATTCGTGATAAAGCTGCGGCATTGCTTGGAGTGGAAGAGTCCGGCGTTTATATTGGAGGAGTGAAAAGGCGGTAGTTGGAATCCTTATTTTTATTCTCTGTTTTGCAGTGTGCAGATTTATCCATTTCAAAGAAAAGCAGTTTTATCTGAAAAAAATTATTTGAAAGAAATTTAAGGGACGGTAAAAAAGAAAAAATAGTGGAAGAAGCGGTTATAAAATAGGTTCAATTTTTATAGAATTATTTTTTGAAACCGCTTCTTCCTTTTTAAAAATTCCTTCAATCGATAACCAAAGTTTTCTCCCATTCCCGAATGCGTGCCTTCATTCCGTCAAGGTCAAGAATACCGTAAGCAAAGCCTTTTCGGACAAGTTCCATCGGCAGAAATTCATCGTATTTTTCAAACAGAGGTTCTTCTTTTGGATAAATTAACTCCATTGGGTCAAGAGGCTGTTTTTCCTGCTCAAACAGAACGTGGAAAAATTCTTTTTTTCCGGCTTTCATTTTAAATTGAATAAAATAAGGTCTGGAGGAATCCATACCGCTCAATTCAAGCTGCGGCGCACATTTTATTTTAATAAAACGCTCTAATGCAAGGAAAGCGTAACTGCCAAGCCATGGAAACAGACACCACATATTGCCGCCAAGACAGATAAAAGGGTCTGTGGCAAGATTTGAATTTGCTGTCTGACGTCTTATTTCAGCAAGTCTTGCAATTCCATTTTTCATTAAATAAGGATAGGATTTTTCTTCTGTAAGTACTTGACGCATACGTTCCAAAATTTTTGTGTGAATATCGCCAGGGCATTGTCCAAAATAAGCTGGAACTTTACCTTTTACAAGTTCACAGTATACGAGATGGCGTTTGTGGTTCACTTCTTCGACAATCCAGACATGCCCGGCAAGCGCGATTTTTTCACCGACAGGCGGCGGCTGAACAATGGTTCCAAGTTCTTCTGAATGGCTTCTCACCGTGTATTCCTCATTTTCTTGAAATACCGCATAAAATTTAAAAGAATTGGTAACCCGCTCCCCGGCAAGCCCGACAATCAAACCGCCGCCCTGCACCTGCTCGATATGTCCTGTTTCAAGAAGATGGTTCAGAAGCATTTTGTAATCGTCCTGCGTGATATGCTGAAAGTAACTTAAGGTTAAAACACGAGAGGCGAGGGCTGCCGGAGTCATTTCCCCGCAGGATGCAAGTGTGCTCATGGTCTGATGATACAATAGACTGTACGGCAGGCGGCGGGGTTTTGGGGGCTCGACCCAGCGTTCTTCCAGATATAACTGCACAAGCGCGATACCTTGTACAAGCTGCCATGGAATTGTGGCTGGCAGCATCGCTCTTGCTTCCGGCTGTTCCTCCCGCATAACAAACCACATCTCCGGCGGAAGATCGCGTCTTCCAGTACGCCCCATTCTTTGAAGAAAAGAAGAAACTGTAAACGGGGCATCAATCTGGAATGCTCGTTCGAGCCGTCCGATATCAATTCCAAGTTCCAGCGTCGCTGTTGTCACAGTAGTTTGGTACTGTTCCTCATCTTTCATAATTTCTTCTGCTGTCTCGCGGTAAGATACAGACAGATTTCCATGATGAATTAAAAAACGATCCGGTTCGTGGTTCAGTTCGCAGTACTGCCGAAGCGTTGTAGTTACCGCCTCACATTCTTCTCTGGAATTTACAAAAACAAGACATTTTTTGCCGCGCGTATGCTCAAAAATATAACCGAGACCAGGGTCTGCTTCCTTTGGAGCAATATCGCTTGCTTCCTCTTCTGTCAAGTCTGAGTTTGACTCGTCTTTCAAGAAAATGCTGTCAAGCTGTTGTTCCATTTTATTTGCGGCTAAGTAATGATCTGTTGAACGTTTATGATCGGACTCTTTTAATACGAAGTTAGAGCTTGGGCTGTCAGTCAGAAAATCATTATCAGGCTGTGCTGCTCTCGTTTGGTCTGAAGATTCGCCTTCTGGGGAATCTTCATTAAGATTTTCTTTTTCATTTTGTTCTGTACTATCTGACTGTGGGGCATTGATAAAAAAGTGTTCCATTGAAAGACGCCATTTTGTTCCTTTTAGTTCGATTCTTGGAATAATTGTGTTTCTGCCAGTGCCAGACGCCAGAAATTTTCCCGTGCCTTCCAAATCTCCAATGGTTGCAGACAGACCGATTCTCCGCGGGACGACTCCCGCCAATTTTTGAAGCCGTTCAATCAGGCACAGTGTTTGTCCGCCGCGGTCTCCGCGCATTAGAGAATGCACTTCATCAATCACAATAAAGCGCAGATCACCAAATAGTTTTGGGATTGCGGAATGTTTGTGCAGAAGAAGAGCTTCCAGCGATTCTGGAGTGATCTGTAAAATTCCAGATGGATTTTTTAAAAGCTTGTTTTTGTGCGACTGCGAGACATCGCCATGCCAGTGCCAAACAGGAATTTCCGCTTCAATGCAAAGATCATTTAAGCGCATAAACTGATCGTTGATTAACGCTTTTAGAGGTCCGATATAAATTGCCCCGACCGAGAAGGGCATATTTTCTGAAAACAGTGTTAAAATTGGAAAAAACGCCGCTTCTGTTTTTCCAGATGCAGTGGAAGCGGAAAGCAGCACATTTTCGTCTGTGTTAAAAATTGCATCGCCTGCTGCAACTTGAATTGCCCTGAGATTTTCCCAGTTGTTTCGATAGATAAAATCTTGTACAAACGGTGCATAACGTTCAAATACCCCCATTATAATACCCCCTTTCTTTTGCGCTGTAAATTATTAAAATCCGTCAATATTATTTATGTTATTAAATTTTCCTTTCCTGCTGTTTGTATTTCCCGTTTTTTTTATAGTTCAAATTCTGCATACTCCTGTTCGGTTGCTTCCTCGCTGCCTTCTGGAATTGCTTTTGTGTACTCAAAACCTTCCGACTGCAAAAGTTCTGTCATATTTAAATGAGGATTCTGACAGATAATATTGAGCAGCTCGATAAAATCACGAATTACTTCACGTGGTGTAATATTGGTATCTGCACCGATTCTGCCAAATTCAATCTTGATAAATCCAACCAGCTCTTCCTCGGTAAATTTGCGTTCATAATCAAATAATACCGCGTGAATCTCGGCAAGTTTTTCAATTAGTACAAGCATTTCTTCATAAGTCAGCGGCGTAAGTTTAATCACTGGCGCGAGCATATCTTTTGCTCCCTCCCTGCCAAAACGTCCCTCGGCAAGCCTGGAACGCAGTGCTTCATAACTGTACACGCCGCGCCTTGTATCCTCGATGCACTGCGGCGTTCCGCCCATAATAATACCAAGATACTGCGCTTTTCCCTGCAGCGTATCATTGTACATAGTAAGAATTTTCTCGTAGTTGTATTGTCTTGTAATACTGTTTGGAATTTTATATATATTTACAAGCTCGTCAATTAAAATCAACAGTCCGCTGTAGCCTGCCTGCTTTAAAAAGCAGGCGAACAGTTTGATGTATTCATACCAATCGTCGTCCGTAATTACAATGTTGACGCCAAGTTCTGACTTTGCCTCTGTCTTGTTTGTATATTCTCCTCGGAACCATTTTACAACTTTTGCCTTGCCCTCGTCATTCCCTTCCATATAAGCGCGGTAATAGATTGTTAAAAGTTTTGCGAAATCAAAGCCATGAACAAGTTCATTTAACGAATTTATAACTTCGTGAATTTTTTTCTCCACAAGCATACAAAATTCTGGAGTGTTTGTTTCATAGTCTGTTTCACTTGCCGTAAGGGTTTGCACGCCGCTGATCCAGCGGTCAAGAATCAGCGTGAGCGCGCCGCCTTCCGGGCGGGTTTTTGTTGACATATTGCGAATCAGTTCCTTGTAGGTTGCAAGCCCTTGACCTTTTGTTCCCTGAAGGCGGCGTTCAGGAGAAAGATCCGCGTCCACAACGACAAAATTTCGATCCATAACATAACTGCGGATGGTCTGGAGAAGAAAACTTTTTCCGCTGCCGTACTTTCCTACAATAAACCGAAATGATGCGCCGCCCTCCGCAATAATATCTACATCGTGCAGCAGTGCGTTGATTTCTGTCTCTCTGCCAACCGTGATGTATGGCAGACCGACGCGCGGAACTACGCCGCCTTTTAAGGAATTAATAACGATTTGAGCAATCCTTTTTGGTATTTTCATGGTTCCTCACATTCTGCCGCAAAATATATCTGAAAATTTATTATAATTATTTTATATAAAAAAGAAATTTTTGTCTGATTTATATATTTTATTTAATGTAATTTTTTAAAAATCTATTTTCAGATATGATCAAAGCGGTCTTATAAAATTTGTTGTTTCTTTGATTGTGGCAATTTAATTTTATTGTATCCGTGTTTGGAAAGCATAACGATTTGTCTTTTCCAGAAAAGTTCTCCGTTAAAAAACAAGACCAGAAAAGTTTTTGATGAAAAAGCAAGATGATTTTTGCGTTATAATAAACAATCAAAATATTATCCCTGAACAATCAAGATAATTTTTATTGAATGATCGCTTTTAAATCATCCATATAATCCTCAATAATTTTTGGCACATCTCCTTCAAATTCAATCGCAGTATCCGAAAGCTGTTCATATAGTGCTTCGTTGATTGCATCAACAAGCACCGACAGCATAATATGTCGTTCTTTTAAAAGTTGCTGGTAGTCTTTTCCATGCAGTAAGCAGTGAAGAAATTGTAATTGTATGTAATTTAAAGGGCAGTTTTCTGATTGCTGCTGTGATTTTGATAATTCCAAACCGCATATTTTTTCGGCAGGTTTGATTGTTTTATGGCAGGAATTCGAATCAGGTTCTCGGTATAAGTTTGAAGTCAGGTTTTCTTGAACTGTCGGTTCCTTTTTCTTATTCTGTGTCAGTGCAATAAAAACAGATTCGTCCAACATTGCCTGCCCAGTTTTTTTGTCCCATATCAGTGCAGGAAGAGCAGCCTCTGCGGGTTCACTTTCCTTGTTTTGCACAGCAGAATGATCTTGTGCTGGCATATCAGAAAAAAAGGATTCTTTCCGGGAAACAGGTTTATCCATCTCGTTTTCTGATGCGGAAAAAGCTGCCTTTGTCCAACAAGCTTGTCCGGTTTCTTCGTTCCATACAAGACCAGAAATTGTTTTTTTCTCTGGAATTGTTCCAAAAACTCCTTCTTTTAACTCCTCGTCCACAATCAGTTTATCTCTTGTAATATTCGCCGCCTTTCGGATATCTGCAAGTTTTGAAAGATCAAGTTCAATGCTTGGAGCGGTATTTTTTTTCCGTTCTGCAAGCAGATCATCAATTTTTTTATCCATAATGCCAAGGATTTGTTTGGCGAGCGGTTCCGGTTTCAGCGGCGATTTATACTTATATTTTTCGCGCATTCTGCTGTCTAATGTCCGCAGAATCATCCCCAGTTCTTTGCTTTTACAGCGGTTGCCAAAATACTTTTCACAGCTCCATTGCCCGTTTCGGCAGCGGTAACAGTGGATATCATTGACAATGTAATCGTAGCGTCTGTATTTTATTCGGTCAAAAAATACAGCAGAGTGGAAGATATCATAAGCGTAATGCGCTTTTGTGCCAAATAATTTTCCGAACAGATCTGTTTTTCGATGTTTTTTATAAAATTCCGATAAAGACACAAATACATCGCAGACAGCTTTTTTTACATCCTCCGAATAATCGTGGTAAAATTTTGAATTTTCGATACGGTAGGAGGATAGAGCGCAGATTGCTGTGAAAAGTTCGTTGGGATTTTTGGACGAACTGTTTAATAGTATCATAAGCGATTCGTCAAAAGAAGCGTCGTCCAGCCCGTCAAGGAAAGAATGGTCAAGATTATAGTACACGACATAATCCCAAAGCCAGTGCTTTACATTTGTGTTGATCTGCGGATCTAGCTCCCGGTAAGCTTCCCAGAATGTCTTTAACTTAAAAAAGCTGTCCTCAGGACTTTTTACACCAATCTGATTGAGCAGCTCATAAATATACACATAAGCGAAGGACGCAGAAGTTTTGACAATCTCCCCCTTTCGTATTTTTGTGCGCCAGGAAAAGTAGCCGCGCAGCTGCGGAACATTCATCTGATGATAAGTTGGAAAATAGCGGATATAGTCGCCGTAATATTCAAAATCGTCGTCGTAATCTGCCATGATCATACCTTGCTGATAAAATAATTCTTCGACGGAACAGCGGACTGCTCTCGAACTGCTCGCAAAGATTTTCATATTGCGGATCTGTTCCGGCACATCTTCACCATACGAGGCAGCGGATCGATGGATCACTGTATCAGGGCGTTGAATTGGCTCATCATGATATATTTTTGATGAAATATTGTTATTTAATTTTTGATTTATTTCTGTCAATATTTCATTGATTATTTTATTTGTATCAATCAAAATTTACACCAACCTTATATATTTTTAACGAATCTCTGCGAATTTTTTTCGTACTCTGCAAAAAGCATAGCAGGAAAAAAGACCAGCAGCATTTACGGACAGCCAGTTTTAACCAGGCGAAATGCTGCCGGTCTTCAATGTGATATCAAAATTGCGTCAATGGATTTTGGCGCAATTTTGTGGTGGTAAGTATAAGTTTTGGCAAAACAAAATTATATTTTAAATAGAGAAATTTGTTTGTTGAGTAATTCTGCGCTTCCTTCGGATTTTTGCACAAGAGTTTTCACATTTTCCGACTCCATAATAACGCCGGCAGCAGACTGTGCGATATCTGAAATTCCCCTTGATCCCTCGTCGGTTGCTTTGGTAATATCAAGTATGGAAGTATGCATCTCATTGATCGCAGAATTTAGCTGTTGTGCTTCTTTGCTGAAAGTTTCAATTAATTGTGTAAAGTATTTCGCATCTTCGCTGTACTGTTTTCCGACGCCAAGAAAATTATCATAATCTTCTGTTACATCTGCAGCGACGAATGTGAGAAGTTGTTCTGCATGAGTTGACAAGTTTGTGACCGCGCGTGTTACATTATTTACAACAGTTTTGATTTGAGCAACCGTATTTGTTGTTTCGCTTGCAAGACTTCCAATTTCTTGTGCTACAACCGAAAATCCCCGACCCGCATCCCCGGCGCGCGCCGCTTCAATGGATGCGTTTAATGCAAGAAGATTTGTCTGTGAACTTATATTCATAATAGCGTCGGTAAGTTTAAAAATAGAATCTACTACCTTTGCTTCTTCAATTGCGATCTGCAGTTGCTCATGGATATCTTGATGTATCAAGGATGTCTTTTTCTGGGATTCCAGCACATGCTGAATTGCAGTATCTGCGCGGTCTTTAATCTCTGATGATTTTGCAGCGCCGGCTTCGGAGCGTTTTGCAATTTCTGATACAGCGCTGACAATCTGTTCCGTGGCATTGTTGACCACCACTGTTGTTGCGGAAGTTTCTTCCATACCTGCCGACAGTTCCTCTGTGGCGGCGGAGATATTATCCATATTGCCGCACAGACTTCCAACTTCCTGATTGACTTCCGTCACAACATTTAAAATTGAACTGGCTTCCTCACTGACTTTAAAAATCAATTCGGCGCATTTTTCTTTCATATTTTCCATGCTCTTCGCAAAATCTCCAAAATCATCCCGGCGTGACAATTCGTGTTCTGGTACTGTCTGTGAAAAGTCTCCTTCTGCCAGAAGAGTCATAAAATTTATCGAAGTTTTCAACGATTTTGTAATATCTAAAATAATTAACAAGGAAATAAGAAAGAATAAAAAAGTTGCTGATAAAGTGATCCCAATTACCGCATTGCGGGTTCGATTATAAGTCTGTTTTTGCTCATCATTTTTGGATATGGCAAGTTTTTCCAGTTCATCTACATAATTTCCAGTGCCGATCACCCATTGCCATGGCTCAAATGCTTTGCTGTAACTCCTTTTTAGAGAGGAGTGTGTTTCTCCTTCTTTTGGAAAAGAATAGTCGGTAAACCCTCCGCCTTCTTTGCGGCCGTTTGCAATAATATTTTCAATATATCGGTAGCCGTTTGTGTCTGTGGCATCGAATCGGTTTGTCCCTTCCGTACTGTTGCCCAAAAGTACAATATTATCGCCATCATAAGTATCAATCCAAAAGTAACCAGATTCTCCATAGCGCAGATTACGCACACAGCTGATTGCCAGCTGTTTCGCTTCCTCTTCGGAGTACAGCCCCGCCATATATTGATTATGCATATGCTGGATTAACGATATTACGCTCTCGGTTTGGCTTTTAATCTGTTCGTCATAATCATCATACAGCGTATCCGTCATTGCTGTGACAGATAGATTGTAGATATATTGCATTCGATTTAAGCTGAACAGACCAACAATTGCAAGTGCTACCAGAGCAATCAATCCCAATGAAGATAGTTTAACACTGACTTTTAGATTTCGGATCATTCGAATTCCTCCTTCTTTGCATGGTTGTTCCTGGAGTTTTTGTACAGTGTGTTGTCAATCATCCCTGATTCACAATCCATTTGCTCCGAATATAATCCAGGTGGTCTTAGAGTCTTGAAAGAGGTCAGCTTTTCTTTTATTATGATGAGAATGACAAAGCCGTAATTGACAGCATTGTATAAAACAAATTCCAGAATAAAGAATACCAGAATGTTGATTTGCTGTCAATTAGGTATTGAGAAATATTATTTGGGAGCGCGTGATTTTTGTTAAAGCGCAGTTGAAATTTTCTGTAAATTGAAACGCACAGCCCACAGAAAGCAGTTTTCAGACACACCCTAATTTTTTGCAGTACAGCCCAATGTCCATACCTCTGCGCCAAGTTCTATAGCGTCCGTTTCATCATGCGTAACAACAATAATCGTGCGTCCGATTGTGCGTTCTTTGATATACTGAATTACTTGTCTGCGGCTTGCGTCGTCCAGACCTTTAAATGGTTCGTCAAATAGTAAAAGATCAGTATCCGCACAGACTGCACGCACAATAGCGACACGCCGTTTCATACCGCCGCTAAACTCTGAAACTGGCTTTCCTTTATAATCCGTAAGACCGATTTGTTTAAATTCTGCACACAGCCAGGAAACTATCAATTCGTGTGAAACTTTGTCGCTGTTACAGCGAAACGAAAAGGATTTCCGGCTGTGTCTTTTGTTACTTTCTGAAAATTTTTTCCAGAGAAAAAATTGTTTTTTCAGGGGTTTTAGCACAGCAGCAACATTGGTGAATGCATCCTCTGAGTCGAGCAGTCGATCTTCCTGAAATACCATGGAAAATGCTGTATTTTTTATGCCGGATACTGTGCCGGAATCCGCGGTTTCCAACCCGGCAAGAATGGATAACAACGTTGTTTTTCCAATTCCTGAAGCACCCATAATGCAGAGCTTTTCCCCGGATTTTATGGAGCGGGAAACGTTGGAAAGTACAAGCTGGCTGCCATAGTATTTTGTCAGATTTTCCAATACAATGCAGTATGGAACAGAAGATTTTTTTTGTTGAACAGGAAAGTATGGCTGTGAGATTTCGGAACAGGTGCGGTCAGATTTTAGAGAACAGCTGCCGAGATCGAACGAGGAATATTTTCGCCTTAAGGTGTGATTTGAACCACGCACAATATACATAACTATTTTTTCAAATAGTATGCTGATCCATACAATTACAATTGTCCATGCAAATAATTCCGGCGTCATTAAATAAAGCTTTGCCTGATACAGTTGAGAGCCGATGGAATGTTTTGGAAGTCCGATCACTTCAGCAGCAATACCGGATTTCCAGCAAAATCCAAGTCCGATGGAACATGCTGTCACAAACGCCGGACGAACAGCAGGCAGATAGATATAGCGGACTTTTTGAAATGGGCTGAAATCAAATATTTTTGCCATTTCAAGCAGTTTTTGATCGGTTTGATGGATGCCGCCGCGCACATTGGTAAAAATAACCGGAAGCACCATAAAAAATGAGATAAAGGTGGAAAGCTGTGCTGAGGATACCCAGAGTAATACAAGGATAACAAAAGAAGCTACAGGAATGGACTTAATCAACTGTATCAAAAGTTGAAGTATTTCTCCAAGCTGTGCGTTTTGTTCTGCAAGTACAGCGAGAAGTACCCCTGATACGACAGCAAGTACAAAACCGGATGAAATTCGAAGAAAAGAAGTGCCGATGGAAAGATAGAATTCTTTTGTTTGAACAAGAGCTACAAGTGCTTTTAGTGTATCTGTGACAGAAGGAAGAAAAATAACGCGATTTACCCATAAACTGAGCAGCTGCCATATCGCTAACAGTGTGATTACAGCGATGGTTTTACGCCGGTAAACGGTATATTTTTGTTGCATAAATAAGATACCTCGTTATTTTTCTTCCGAAATAATATGTTTTATTGTGCAAATTGGCTGTTGTATAAGTTTGCATAGAAGCCGCCTTTTGCAAGCAAAGTTTCATGGTTGCCCTGCTCGATGATATTTCCGTCCTTCATAACAAGAATAATGTCCGCCGTTTGAATGGTGGAAAGGCGGTGCGCAACAATAAAGCTTGTGCGCCCTTCCATCATTTTTGCAAATGCATTCTGAATCTTGATCTCGGTGCGCGTATCAATAGAGGAGGTCGCTTCATCCAAAATCAGCATTGGCGGAAGACTTAACATAACGCGGGCAATGCACAGAAGCTGTTTTTGACCTTGTGATAAACTGCCGCCGTCCTCGCCGATCTCGGTATCGTAGCCCTGGGGAAGACGCTTGATAAAACTGTGCGCGTGAGCTGCTTTTGCCGCCGCAATCATCTCGTCATCCGTAGCATCAGGCTTTCCCATGGTAAGGTTTTCACGGATCGTCCCAGACTTTAGCCAGGTTTCCTGCAATACCATACCAAAGCTGGTTCTCAAACTTGCGCGTGTCGCTTCGCGGATATCCGTGCCGCTGATGCGGATACAGCCGGAATTTACATCATAAAACCGCATAAGCAGATTGATCACGGTTGTTTTGCCGCAGCCGGTCGGTCCCACGATGGCAACACGCTGCCCTTGTTTTACAGATAAATTAAAATCGCGGATCAGCTTTTGCTCTGGAGTGTAGGAAAACGACACATTTTCCAGTTTCACGGTTCCATCTACGTTGTTTAAAACAACCGCGCCCTCCTTTTCCGGCAGCTGAGGTTCTTCTTCGATCAATTCAAAAATTCGCGCAGCACATGCAAGTGCATTCTGAAGCTCTGTGACAACGCCGGAAATTTCATTGAACGGCTTTGTGTACTGGTTTGCATAACTTAAAAAGCAGGAGAGCTGTCCGACGGAAATGCCGCTGCCGGAAATAACGGAAATAGCTCCTGTCAGACCTACTCCGGTGTAGACAAGGCTGTTGACAAAGCGGGTTGCCGGGTTTGTTGTCGAGGAGAAAAAGATTGCTTTTAAAGAACAGTCTGTAAGACGTTCGTTAATCTCATCAAAGCGTTCCAGCACTTCGTCCTCCTGACCAAATGCCTGAACCACCTTTTCATTTCCAATCATCTCGTCAATCAGAGCAGTCTGTTCGCCGCGCGTCTTGGACTGTAACTGGAACATAGAATGTGTTCTTTTTGCGATAAATGCCGCCACAAATAGAGAAACTGGTGTGACAAATACGACGACAAGCGTAATTTTGACATTAATTGAAATCATAAAAAGGAGCGTGCCAAGAATTGTGATTACCCCGGTGAACAGCTGGGTAAACCCCATTAACAAACCATCGGAAAACTGGTCTACATCCGCGATTACACGGCTGACAATATCGCCATAAGAATGACCATCAATGTATTTGAGGGGAAGAATTTCAATTTTGTGGAACGCCTCCCGGCGAATATCGTGAATAACATGGTAGGCGATACGATTGTTGCACACGTTCATCAGCCATTGCGCAAGTGCCGTACATAGCACAACAATTACAATCTGCTTGACAATCGAGAGAACAGGGTCAAAATCAACAAGCCCTTTTTCAATAATATAATCAATTGCGTCGCCGGTTAAGATCGGTACATAGAGTGTAAGAGCCACTGTCACAGCTGCACATAGAATGGAGATAACAACAAATATTTGATAGCGGCGGATGTAGCGCATTACACGACCAAGAGTACTTGTGCGTCTGGATGAATCGTTTTGTTTTGATGTATTGCTGTCTGCATTTTTCTTTTCCTGTCCGCTCATGCCATCGCCCCCTTTCCGTCCTCTTTTTTAAATTGGGAATAATAAATTTCCTGATATACACTGCAATTTTTCAGCAATTCTTCATGCTTTCCAACCGCTGCAATTTTTCCATCGTCAAGTACGACAATCTGGTCCGCATGAAGAATGGATGCAGCGCGCTGCGATACGATAAATACTGTTAATGCATCGCCCATTTCACGAAGGGCATGGCGCAGTTTGGCGTCGGTTGCATAGTCGAGAGCAGATGCACTGTCGTCAAGCACAAGAATTTCAGGTTTCCGAACAAGCGCGCGCGCAATGGTCAGCCTCTGCTTTTGTCCGCCCGACAAGTTTTTTCCGCCTTGTGTAATCAAAGCGTCAAGTTTTCCGTCCTTTGTCTCAACAAATTCCCGCGCCTGCGCAGTATCTAAAGCTGCGTACATCTCTTCGTCGGTCGCGTCCTTTTTTCCCCATTTTAAATTATCTCGAATTGTCCCCTGAAACAATACAGCTTTCTGCATTACCATGCCCACTTTATCGCGCAGAGTCTCCATTGGGTAGTCTTTTACATTCACGCCGTTGATCAGCACTTCGCCCTCTGTTGCGTCATAATAACGAGGGATTAAATTGATTACCGACGATTTTCCAGAACCAGTTCCACCGATAATGCCGACCGTCTGACCGCGTTTTACTTTTAAGTTTAAATTGGACAATGATTCGGCACCCGCATTCCGGTAGGTTAGACCAACACCGCGAAATTCAACAGCATAAGCAGTATCCGCGTTTTTCGCTTTTTCATTGTAGTTTTTTTCCGTGCCATAAATCATGCTTGGCTGTATATCAAATACTTTTTCAATGCGCCCTGCACATGCAAGTGCCTTTGTAATTGTGACAATCAAATTTGCGAGCTTTACAAGTTCTACTAAGATCTGCGACATATAGTTGACAAGCGCGATAACTGCGCCCTGTGAGATAATTCCGGCGTCTACTTGAAGCGCGCCAGTCCAGATCAGCGCAGCGATTGCAAGGTTGACAATAATATAAGTAAGAGGATTCGTCAAAGCGGAGATACGGCCAACGCGCATTTGAAGTTTGGTGAGGAGAAGATTGCTTTCGCTGAATTCTTCAATCTCTTTTGGCTCCTTGGCAAACGCGCGGATCACGCGCACGCCGGTCAAGTTTTCGCGTGTTTTTGCAAGCACCTGATCCAGCCCTTTTTGCACTTTTCGGAACAGCGGCATTGTGATCATCATAATGCCAAATACGACAACGGACAACAAAGGTATTGTGACAACAAAGATCAATGCTGCTTTTACATCAATTGTAAATGCCATAATCATAGCGCCGAATACGATAAACGGCGAGCGCATAAACAGGCGCAGCACCATATTGACGCCGGACTGTACTTGGTTGATATCGCTTGTCATACGGGTAATCATTGTGGAAGTGCCGAGTTCATCGACTTCCGACCAAGTTAAGCTTTGAATATGTGCGAACAGTGCATGGCGCAGTTTTGACGAACATCCGACGGCAGCTTTTGCCGCAAAGTACTGTGCGGTCAGCGAGCAGGTCAGACCAATAATCCCAAGCGCGACCATGATAAGGCACATTTTAATAATGTACGGCTGATTTTTTTCAGCGATACCAACATCAATGATTTTTTTCATAACAAGCGGCACAAATAGTTCAAACAGGGCTTCCAGCATTTTGAACAGAGGCGCCAGGATGCTTTCTTTTTTATAATTTTTCAAAAAGCCAAGCAGATGTTTCATTGTCGTCGTCTCCTTTTTTTATGCGCACGGACGCGGAAAGGAAGTATGCAGCGGAAAAGCTGCCCGCGTCCAGCGCGGCGAGTGGGAGAAGTAATCTTCCTGCTCAATTTGTCCTTTGCAAGTCTGTGTGCAATGTTTGCTTCCATATTTTATACGATTTTAATAAAGTTTGCAAGAGAAAGAAATATCTTTAGGGAAGTTGCAAAGACAAAGGATACTTTTTCATTGACTAAAACCGAAAAAGTGATAAAATAAAGATGGATAATGTTAGGCCGGATATTTTTGCAAACGTACTTTTGCAGGATGTATGCCCGGCGACCAACAGCAAATTGTACGGGAGGATAGTATGGCTTTCACAAAAACGAAAAAGGAAACGAACAGCGAACAGTTCAATCAGCTTTATGAAAATGAAAAAAGGTTGGCCGAGGCAGCGAAACAGGTTTTGGAAATTGCGGCGTCCATCAGTACTTTTGATGTCGAAATGTCATATATTTCTGAGGAACTTGTCGATTATGCAAGGAGAATGGCTGAATTGAGCGAATCAAACCTTTCTGTTGTGGATGAAACAAGCGCGAGTATGAGCAGCGTGAACGGTGTGATTGACCAGACAAATAATACATTGGTGGGCATGGCTCAGCGATCGCATACGCTCTCCAGTAAAAACCAGGAAAGTCTGGAGTTCTTGATGGAGTTAAAAGAGCTGAAAGATGAAGTGGTGAGACAAACAAATGAGATGGACAAAAAGATTTCACAGCTTGCCGAACTTGCTACTGAGGTTGGGAAGATTGTGGATAGTGTTCATAGCATTGCAAGTCAGACAAATTTACTGGCGCTGAACGCTGCGATTGAAGCTGCCAGAGCAGGGGAACAGGGAAAGGGATTTGCGGTGGTTGCTGAGGAAGTCAGAAAGCTTGCGGATGATACCAAGAGTAATCTAAATGGTATGACAAGTTTTGTGGATAATATTCATATCGCTGTCCAAGAAGGCAAAGAGAGTATGGAAGGCAGTCTGGGTTCCATCGCGCAGATGAGCAAGCGGATGGATCTTGTGACAGATACAATCGAGGGCAACTTTACTCTGCTGGATCGAGTGATCAGCGATATCGAGGCAATCAGCGAATCGATGAACGGTATTAAAAGTTCTGCTGTAAGCATTAATTCTGCGCTTGAGCTTGCAAGCGGCAATGCAGAAAAACTTTCAACAGTGACACAAAATATTAAACAGAGCGCATCGAACAGTTCTGAGTACTCGAAAACAGTATCCATCATGGACGATAAGCTGTCGAAGGTGTCAACTTTGATGTACACTGGATTGCAGTCCGGCGACCATGTTTTGACAAACAAAGAGTTTGGCGATGTTTTGAGAAAAGCGGAAGAAGCACATGTAAAGTGGATGAAAACTTTAAAACAGATTATGGATCGCCGAAGAGTGCTTCCGCTTCAAGTTGATTCGAACAAATGTTCTTTTGGGCATTTTTACACTGCACTGACTATGACCAATGAAAAAATTATTGGTCAATGGAGAGAGATTGCTCCGATTCATAGAGAACTGCATAATCTTGGTTTGAAGCTGATTCATGCATTGAATACAAACAATATGGATAAGGTGCAAAAATACTATAAGCAGGCGGATGACCTTTCAAATCAGATTATCGGGTTACTGCAAAGTATAGAAGGAAAAGTGGATCGCATGACAAGAGAGAACGAATCGGTATTTTCATAAATAAATATGTTCTGTCCGATGGTTTTACACGGCAAGCAGAATAACAATAGATAAGCAAAAAACAGGCCAGGATTCAAAAAGTAGTAAATGAATCTCTGGTCTGTTGGCTGTACAGAGAAAAGTTTTATGCATTAGCTGCACAGAAATCTTCTTCTGTAAGTGTTGTCTCGTAATGTTCGAGAATAAGTGCTTGAATTCTTTCCCTCGTTTCAGAGTTTATTGGATGTGCAATATCGCGGTATTCGCCATCCCCGGCTTTCCTGCTTGGCATTGCGATAAAGAGGCCTTTTTCGCCCTCAATGACTTTGATATCATGTACTACAAATTCGTCATCCAAAGTAATGGAAACGATCGCTTTCATTTTTCCATCCTTACTAACTTTGCGCACACGCACATCGGTAATCTTCATGGTATTGTGTCCCCCTTAATCCTATTGCAATCTATTTTGCTATTTATATTTGCTGTTTATTTATAATTCGAATGCCATGTTATGGCATCAATTTCGAAAAGCAGGTGAGGACGTCCCAAGCTTTAAAGGTGTCAACTATAATAAAGCCTTGGTAACAAGTAAATTTGAACCCTCATGTTCGAAGCGATCGCTTGTAGAGCAACCGCTTGACAAGGAGGGAAATCATTGGGAATGAGGTTAAAAAGCAACTACCTTAAAGCGGGAGACTTCCAGATAAGGTTTAAAGTCCGTATCGCTCATTTTTCTCAACAACAATCTTAATATTGCCGTTTTCGCCGACATGAGTTGTATTTGGACGAATGGTATCACGGCTTTCCACAATGCAGTTTTCGATGTAAGTATTGTCGCCAATATGAACATCATTCAGGACAATAGAATTTCTTATAGTACAATTATTACCTACATACACCTTCTTGAACAACAATGAATTTTCCACAACCCCGTTGATAATACAGCCGCTGGAAACTAAGCTGTTGCGAACGGACGATCCCGGATTGTACTTTGCCGGCGGCAAATCGTCAATTTTGGAATATATATCAGGATATTGCTTGAAGAAGAAGTCACGAATGTCTTTTTTCAAGAAATCCATATTAGTTTTGTAGTAGGATTCTACACTTGCAATATTGTTCCAATAAGAAGGCATTTCATAAGCATAGATCCGCTTTAATTCAATATAGCGGACAAGGATGTCTCGAACAAAGTCGTGACGTTCCTCCTCGACAGCCCTTTCAATCAGTTCAATCAGATGCCTTCTGCGGATCACATAAATGCCTGTGGAGATTGTTTTTGAGGAAGCGACAAGAGGCTTTTCCTGGAATTCGCGGATTCTGCCGTCTTCGTCTGTGCGGATTACGCCAAAACGAGAGCA
Organism: uncultured Lachnospiraceae bacterium; assembly: GCA_947086895.1. Lineage (GTDB taxonomy): Bacteria > Bacillota > Clostridia > Lachnospirales > Lachnospiraceae > RGIG4057. Next base: position 30,914 of record CAMUAR010000029.1, read on the forward strand.
ATCCTCATCAGGCTCCATCTGCTTTGTCACAACAGTGATATCCGCTTTCTTTTCAATGTGATATTCGAGAACTTTGTTATAATCAAGTTTGTAAATACCGTCGCCAGATGCGATTACAACATAAGGTTCATGGCTGTTGCGAAGAAATGTAAGATTCTGCGCGATCGCGTCTGCCGTACCGCGGTACCAAAAACCATTGTCCGCTGTAATCGTCGGTGTAAACACGAACAAACCGCCCTGTTTACGTCCGAAATCCCACCATTTTGACGAGTTTAAATGCTCGTTTAAGGAACGGGAATTGTATTGTGTCAGCACAGCTACTTTCTGTACGTGGGAATTGGACATATTGCTTAAGGCAAAGTCGATTCCGCGGAAGCTTCCCGCAACAGGCATTGCTGCTATCGCTCGTTTGTTGGACAGTTCACGCATACGGTTGCTATTGCCACCGGCTAAAATAATTCCTATTGCTCTCATCTCAAGTCACCTGCCTTAATAATACTTTCCCCGCTCTTTAACAGACCGCTTGGGTAATCATCCAGCGTTGTGCCGCCGGAAATCGCCGTGTTCTTTCCAATCCGCACATTGTTCGGAATAATGGAACCTTCACCGATTGTCACAAGTCCATCTGTATAAATCTTAGGGAACTTGACATTCTGAGCTTCCTCACCAACACCAAGCTGACAGTCAAAGCCAATTACACAGCTCTCAGCGATAATTGCCTTGTTGACTATCGTGTTGTCTCCGATCTGTGTGTCTCTCATAATAATGGAGTCGCGCACTTCTGCATTTTTGCCAATTGTAACTCCTGCACCGATAACAGAATTGTAAACACGTCCATAAATTTCCGTACCTTCACCTACCAAGCAGCGTTCTACCACAGCATCTCCTGCTATGTACTGCGGAGGGGTAACGTCGTTTTTCGTGTAAATTTTCCAGAATTCTTCGTAAAGATTGAATTCTGGAACAATATCAATCAGCTCCATATTGGATTCCCAGTAAGAACTCAATGTGCCGACATCCTTCCAGTAACCGTTAAATTCGTATGCGAATACCCTGTCGCCTCTCTCGTGGCAGTATGGGATAATATGCTTGCCAAAATCACAGCCTGGCTGGTCAGATAAATCGATCAGTGCCTGGCGCAGAATCTTCCAGTTAAAAATATAGATACCCATCGAAGCTAAATTGCTCCTTGGCTTCGGAGGTTTTTCCTCAAATTCAAGAATTCTCTTGCTGTCATCTGTAATTACAACACCAAAACGGCTTGCTTCTTCCATTGGTACTGGGATTGTGGCGAGCGTGATATCCGCGTTGTTCGACTTGTGGAAATCCAACATAACCTCATAATCCATCTTGTAGATATGATCTCCGCCAAGAATCAGAACATATTCCGGGTTGTAATGTTCCATGTACTTTAAGTTTTGAAAAATAGCATTTGCCGTGCCAGAATACCATTCTGCATTGGTGCTTTTTTCATAAGGAGGGAGGATAGAGACACCCCCGATATTTCGATCCAGATCCCACGGGATACCAATACCAATATGAGTATTTAGTCTCAATGGCTGATACTGCGTCAGTACGCCAACCGTGTCAACACCTGAATTGATGCAATTACTGAGCGGGAAATCGATAATTCGGTACTTTCCGCCGAACGATACTGCAGGTTTTGCTATGCCGGAGGTCAGCACACCTAATCTGGAGCCTTGCCCACCTGCAAGAAGCATTGCAATCATTTCTTTTTTAATCACGTTATCACCTCTTGTTGTATTATAATGATCTCGAACATCGCAACTCGTTTTACTGAAACAAAAATAACCCGTTAGTACCAAATCCTGGACGAGCAAGATGCTCACCTATATTATATCACATATTTTTGAAAATGAAAGTGAAATTGACTAAAAACTTTCAGATTTCTCGACTTTTTTTGTATAACTTTCATTTTCTACCACTTTTGTGCATACTGTGAAATCTGCGATAAGCACTCTGATTTCATTTTTGTTTTGAATGACAAAGTGTTATCTCGACTGCTGTTAATAAAAAGGTATTTTTTGTTATTGCTGGGTTCCGGCAGCGTACCAGGATTGTTTTTTCTTTGAACTTAGGTTATAATAACTTAGGTTATCCAATTTGTTACAGAACTTACAACTATTTATATTTGTTGCATATTATAATATGCAGCCCCGCGGTCACCCTTTATAATTTGTGTAAACTTTCTATATTTATGCGCGAAGGTTCAAAACTGCAGACGTCAAGTCCCGCACTGACGGAGAGGGGGAAGCTGCTTCCAAAATATGGAAATTACGGAAAGCGGTTGGGAATCCGGGGCAGGAAGCCGAAAGGAGATTGCCATGTACCAGATTGATTTTAACAAACCGATTCATGTTCATTTTATTGGTATCGGCGGAAGTAATATGAGCGGGCTGGCGGAGTTGCTGCACACAAGACACTTTATTGTCAGTGGATCCGATGAAAATAAAAGCGATGCCTGCGATAAGCTTGAGGGGCTTGGAATATCGGTTCGCTATGGTCAAAGTGCGGAGGGCATCACGCCAGATATTGATCTTGTTGTTTACACTGCGGCTGTTCATCCTGATAATCCTGAGTACACTGCCGCAAAAAAAGCGGGTATTCCAATGCTGAACCGGGCAGAATTTCTTGGAGAGCTGATGCTTCAATATAAGGAAGCGATCGGTATTGCTGGAACGCATGGCAAGACGACTACTTCTTCAATGCTTTCCATGATTTTGATTGAGGCAGGAATGGATCCGACCATCTCCATCGGCTCTGTTCTTGAACCGATTCACAGCAATTCACGCACAGGGCATTCGGATTATTTTGTTGTAGAGTCATGTGAATATACAAATAGTTTTCTTCAGTTCCATCCGCGTCATGAAATTATACTTAATATAGAAGCGGAGCATTTAGACTTCTTCCGTGACCTTGATGATATCAGAAACTCGTTTCGGCTGTTTATGGAGAAACTGAGCGGGGGCGGAAATCTTGTAATACAGGGCGATATTGAGGGAATTTCCGGTTTGGTTGCAGGACTTGAAGCAAAGATTACAACGTTTGGAATTGCATCCGCAGGAAAAAACTATAATTACAGTGCTGCAAATATTACATGGGATAAGAATGGATGCGGGCATTATGATTTAATGCATGAAAACGATGTGATTGCGCATATTACTCTTGGGGTGGTAGGCGCACACAATATATCCAACTCTGTTGCGGCTGCTGCAATGGCAGATTTGCTTGGCGTGCCGCTGACAACGATTGCTCACGCATTGCGGTGCTTTGGCGGGGCAAAGAAACGTTTTGAGAAAAAAGGCGAGATTCATGGTATCACAGTGGTAGATGATTATGCGCATCATCCAACGGAAATTCGCGCAACGTTAGCAGCGGCAGAGCATTATCCGCACCGTGATGTCTGGTGTATATTTCAGCCGCATACTTTTTCGCGCACAAAACTTTTGCTTGACGATTTTGCAGATGCGCTCTCGCATGCGGATAAAGTAATACTTGCAGATATTTATCCGTCCCGTGAGAAGGATCCCGGTGATATTTCTTCCCGCGATCTTATGAGAAAATTGAAAGAAAAGGGCAGAGAGGTATATTATTTCCCGGATTTTGAAGAAATTGAGAAATTTTTGTTGGAAAATTGTATCCACGGCGACTTGTTGATAACTATGGGGGCTGGAGATATTGTAAAAGTCGCAGATGCACTGTTAAAAAAATAGTTATCCACGTTATCCACAACCTTATCAACAGCTGAAATGGATTTGGGTTGTGGATTTTTTTGAATTTTATTGTTTTCTACAGAAGTAGATAAAAATTTTTAAAAGACTTGGTATTCCTTTATTTCGATATGGTTGATATTTTCTATTCGTGTAGAAAAGATTTTTTTATCCACGTTATCCACATTATCCACATTTTTTACACGAACAAAGATAAGACAAATTCGCCTATTTTCTTTCTAGCGAACCTGTGCTATACTCTTGTTACGGTTTACGCCGGAATTTAAAATCAAATAAAACTGTACTATATTGCTTTGTTTTTTTATGAAAGTTTTTGCGCTTAACGATACGTATTGCAGTTTTAAATTAAGGAATTAATAGAAAGGAAGGATACCATGCCTGGAGGTTTGACATTAAGCAGCGTTCAAGAAAAAAAATATACTCTGCTTTCCAACTTGTTTATCGACGATTATATGCCCCAGGCAAACGGTGCATACGTCAAGGTGTACCTCTATTTGCTTCGCCTGCTTGGCAATACGGGGAAAGAGTGTACCCTCACGTCGGTTGCCGATGCCTTGGATGAAACGGAAAAGGATATCGAGCGCGCCTTGAAATATTGGGAAGAGAAAAATCTTATGCGGCTTGAACGGGAGGAAGGCGCTGCGATCACTGGAGTTGCCTTTTTAGAGCCGCCGGAAGTTGAGAGAACACCAGAGACGCAGGAGGAGACTCCTTCCAAGGACAGTGCAGAAACGGAGCCAAAGGAAAAGGAAGAGGTATCTCAAAGCAGTACAGAAGCCGCAGGAGAGGCTGGAGCAACAGGGAAAAAGTGCGTACTGCCGCAGAAACCGGACTATTCGGAGGCGCAGATTGAGGTGCTTACTTCGCTTGACGAGGTGAAGGAAATGCTTATGCGCATTCAGCAGGTGACAGTGCGGCTGTTAAAAGGGGCAGATTTAAATTTTGTTTTGTATTTGTATGAGAGCGTTGGGTTCTCCGCAGATTTGATTGTTTATTTGTACGAATATTGCGCTTCAAAAAATAAGATGTATATTTCTTATATTGAGTCCGTTGCAATCGCTTGGGCGGAGGGGGGAATTGATACGGTTCAAAAGGCCAGAACGGAGGCGGCAGTGTATAATGACAGTTATAGTACAGTCAACCGCGCTTTTGGGTTGAACCGCGCGCCGGGCAGTGTTGAGATTCAATATCTGCACCGTTGGACAAGCAATTACGGGTTTGATACATCAATTATTGAAGAAGCATGTAATCGAACGATGCTTGCGGTCTCAAAACCGGACTTTAAGTATGCCGATAAGATATTGGAACGATGGTATAAGGCAGGAGTGCGCGAACGTGAAGATATCACAACGCTCGACGAAGAATTTGCAAAAAGAAATATAAAAGCAATGGAACAGCAGAGGGATAATACATACCGCTCTGCCGCGCCAAACAACCGATTTAATGCGTTCCCGCAGAGAAAATACACTGCTTCGGATTATTCTGCAATGGAAAAACAGCTGCTTGGCAGCAGGTAGTACTGCTGTGAAAAATAATGTGGATGCACTTATTTTTTCACAGGGCTGTTTGTGCTGAGAACGTCACAAATAAGCCATGGTTCGACAAGAGAAACTACATTCGCAGCTTTCTCTTGCGTTTTTCCAAACATAAACGTTCTCGGAATGGGGGATTACAAATAAAAAGATTTTGTATATCCTGCAGAAATGGGGATCACAATGCCACTGAAAAATTATCAATACAATGCGATATTGCGCGAGTATGATGCGCGCCGTCTGAAGAGTCATCGCGATTTGGAGGAACGCCGCAGACAAGTCTATCAGCAGATACCAGAACTTTCAGAGATTGATGCAGAACTTTCCCGCGGCTCTGTGGAGTGTGCAAAACGCTCTCTTGCGGGAGATACGTCAGCCCTCTCTGGTCTGCGCCAAAAAAATGAGGAGCTTTCTGCCAAAAAAGAAAAGCTGATTGTGTCTTATGGATATCCAGCGGATTATCTTTCCCCGCGCTATCTTTGTTCCGACTGTCAGGATACTGGATATATTGGCGATGTAAAGTGCCACTGCTTTAAACAGGCGATTGTTGACTTGCTCTATGCTCAGTCCAATGTGCGTCATGCAGTTGGAAAAGAAAATTTTCAAACATTTTCTTATCAATATTATCACGAAGATTATATTGATGAAACAACACACCAGACACCACTTGCCAATATTAAGCGCGTGGTGGAAGCAGCGAAAGAATTTGTGCAGAATTTTGACGATTCCTCAGATAACCTTCTGATTTATGGAAGCACTGGAGTTGGAAAGACTTTCCTTTCAAACTGTATTGCGGGGGAGCTGCTTGCTTCAGGGCATACTGTAATTTATTTAACCGCGTTCCAGCTGTTTGATATTCTGGAACACTATAAATTTGACCGGGCAGGGCAGAACAGTGATTACGATGAGACGGAGAACCGTTTTGCGTATATCCTTGGATGTGATCTGCTGATTATTGATGATTTAGGAACGGAATTAAACAATACGTTTGTCACTTCACAGCTTTATTTATGTATTAATGAGAGGCTGCTTGGGCGAAAATCTACAATTATTTCTACAAACCTTTCTTTTGAGCAACTGAAGAGTAATTACAGCGAGCGCATTTTTTCGCGTATCGCAAGCAGCTATACTTTTTTGAAAATTGTTGGGGGAGATATTCGAATCCAGAAGAAGTTGTCATAAATCATAAAGAAGTATTGAAGAACTTGTATAAAGTATTGTGCTTGATACTGCACAGACAATGCAGGGGACAGGATTTTGATATTTTGTGTATGATTTCTTTAACTGCGGCAGCGCCGCACTGGATTGAAATTTTTTAAATCGATGATTTCATCAGTTTTGCCGGAAGGCTCTTGACTGTTTTCCATGTCGAGAGTATGATATCTTCTGTAACAAGCAGAAACAATGGCAACACGCAGAGTAAATTCATTTTGGAGGAAAACAAAATGCCGCAAGAAAAGTATTTAGAAACGATCCCAGTTGGTACGCTTGGTATCATTGCGCTGGAAAGTTCCCAGAGCATCGGCAAAAAGGTCAATGACTACATCGTGCGGTGGAGAAAAGAGCGCGAACATGAACACGCTTCCACAATTGCTTTTACCGGCTATGAGAGGAAGAATTATCTGATTTCGACACAATGCCCTCGTTTTGGCACCGGCGAGTCAAAGGGCGTCATCAAGGAAACGGTTCGTGGCGATGACCTTTATTTACTGGTTGATGTCTGCAATTACAGTTTGACTTACACCGTGTGCGGGCAGACAAATCACATGTCCCCAGATGATCATTTTCAAGATTTAAAGCGCGTGATTGCCGCTCTGAACGGAAAAGCACGGCGCATTACGGTTATTATGCCGTACTTGTATGAGAGCCGTCAGCATAAGAGAAGTACAAGAGAATCCCTTGACTGTGCAATTGCTTTGCAGGAACTTATCAATATGGGAGTGGAGAGCATTATTACATTTGATGCGCATGATCCGCGCGTACAAAATGCGATTCCACTGAAAAGTTTTGAGACCATTCAGCCGACATACCAGTTTATCAAAGCATTGCTCAACAATGTGCCGGATCTTACAATTGATGCCGACCATATGATGGTGATTAGCCCGGATGAAGGTGCGATGGGACGAGCTGTTTATTTTGCCACAGTGTTGGGGCTTGATATGGGAATGTTCTACAAACGCCGCGATTATTCCCGTGTCGAGAATGGGCGCAATCCGATTATCGCTCATGAATTTTTAGGAAAAAGTGTGGAGGGAAAAGACGTCGTGATCCTGGACGATATGATTTCCTCCGGTGAGAGCATGATTGATGTTGCGACAGAGCTGAAAAAACGCAAGGCAAAGCGAATTTTTCTCTGCTCGACTTTTGGACTTTTTACCAATGGTTTTGAGAAGTTTGACGAGGCGTTTGAAGAGGGGTTGTTTGACCGCATTATCACAACAAATTTAATTTATCAGCCGCAGGAACTGCTTTCCAAATCGTATTATATCAGTGCGGATATGAGCAAATATATCGCGCTTTTGATTGATGCGCTGAATCATGACGCTTCGATCAGCGAGTTTTTAAGCCCAACAGAGCGGATTCAAAAGTTTGTTGCCAGATACAAAGCGCACCAGAAATAAAAATTTACAGTATAAATTAAACAAATCAAACTGGGCGGATGGCGGAAAAGTCAAATACATAGATACCATTCCACCCAGCTTGATTGTCAAAAAAGATTCGAATTTCGGGCATATCAAAATGAAATGTTTCGCTTGCCCATTGAATTGCACAGGCTGTAAAAGCTTCTTCCTGAATGTTGCAGGAGGAAAATAGGATATTGCGCAAAGCGATGATAAGGCGGCAGTTATGTTGATTAGGGATAGAAATATAAGGTGCTGCCAGTTTCAGTCCATCGCAAAAATAAGACCGTTCTTCTTCTGACATAGTTTGGCTGTAAGGATAGGGCATAAGCAGAGGATGGAAGTAAATATGGTCTGTTATTTTTACATATTTTTCCATATTTTCTGTAAGCGGAACAATCTGGTATCCCGCTTCCAGCAGAATACCGATTTTCCATTTTCCCTGCATTAATTTGTAATTGGTTTTTGACCAGAAATATTCCATAACAGCAGCCTTATAAGTGAAGTGACCATCATTGAGAGCCAACAAAATAATGAGTATGCAGTCTTAATATTACATTTATCAATAAGATTTATTATCAGAATCCTTCCGGCAAATCCACAGGAGCAGTTGGAATATCAGAAGAATCGGGGAGTGTATTGTCTGTTGTATCTTCCGGTTGACCCGATATTGTGTCTTTTTCTGTATCGTCCGAATTTTCTTGATCTTCGTCATCGGATTCCTCAATTTTTGGCGGACGGCTGTCCATGTACATCAAAAATTCTTTTGCGGCAAGATTTTTGTGCGCGCGATTCATAAAATTGTGCCAGATTCTTCCAGGATAACTGCTTCCTTTCAGATCGTCCATCGCCTTTGGCATATCGCAGCCAACCCATACTGCTGTTGTATAATATGATGTGTAACCAGCAAACCAGCCATCTTTCTGGTCGTTTGTTGTGCCAGTCTTGCCAGCGGCAATCTGACCGTCAAGAGCAAGACGCCTTCCAGTGCCTTCACGCATTACACCCTCCAGACAGTACGTCATCATTCGCGCTGCATTTGTAGCATAGATTTTTTTTGGTGCAGCAATATCGCCTGCAAGGATATTTCCCATTGCATCTGTAATCCGCACAATACAGGTTGGCTCGCGGAATACGCCGTCGTTTGCAAGTGCCGCGTATCCGCTGGCAAGTTCGACGGAGCTGACGCCGTAAGTAAATCCCCCTAAGGACGCTGCTGGAACATAATCGGTTTCAACAATTTTTTTAAAGCCCATATTTAACAAGTAGGATAAACCGACCGTTGGAGTCAGCTCTTCAAACAATTTCCATGCCACAGTGTTTTTTGATACGGCAATGGCATAGGTAACTGGTATTTCACCAGAGTACACAAGCCCTGAATTGCGCGGTCCGCCCTCAAATTTTTCATCAATTACCGTGTCATCCGGGTAAAGACCACGCTCAAACATCGGCGTGTAGACAATCAGCGGTTTGATTGCGCTGCCCGGCTGACGGAAGCTTTGATAGGCGCGATTCAATGTATATCCTTCGGTCTCCTGGCTGCGCCCGCCGATGATTGCTGCCACCATTCCAGTTTCATTGTCAATACATACCGCGGAAGCTTGAAGTTTGTAGGTTCCTTCTTCGTTTGTCTCTGTAAATCCTGCAAGTTCTTCATCGACCGCTTGTTGTAACCATGCTTGTTTTTCCAAATCAATCGATGTATAAATACGATAGCCGCCTGTAAAAAGGGTTTTTTGAATTCGATAGTATGCTTCATTATAAAGTTCTGTATAATTTGCTTTATCGTCTGCATCGGCAAATTGATTGCGGAAAATAAAGCCTTCCTGCCGCATCAATGCGCGGATTGCGCAATAGTAAGTATAGCTCTCTACATAATTTTGCCGCTTCATTTGACTTAAATTTAAATTGATTTCCTCTGCAACTGCTTTTTCGTATGCCGATGAGCTGATTACACCCTCATCCCTCATCTGTAACAGAACTTTGTCGCGACGTTTCATTGTATAATGAAAATTTACAAGCGGGTCGTAGTCTGTTGGATTGTTTGGGATTGCGCATAAAAATGCAATCTGTGATAAACTTAAATCCTGCACGCTTTTTCCAAAATATCCAAGACTTGCTGCCTGAATTCCATAATGTCCGTTTGCAAAATAGATATTGTTCAGATAAAATTCCATAATCTGATCTTTTTTGTATTTGCGTTCCAGAGCCATAGCAACAAAGATTTCTGTAATTTTCCGCTCCCACGTGACTTCGTTTGTCAAAAAAATATTACGGGCAAGCTGCTGTGTAATTGTACTGCCGCCCTGATGAATTTCGCCTTTGTTTTTTATCAGCACAATGGCGGCACGAATATTGGCGAACAGATCAATGCCGTCATGTTCAAAAAATTTTCGGTCTTCCGTGCATACCATTGCCTGAATTGCGTAGCGCGGAATGTTCTCATAAGTAAGATAATAAGAATCCTTCTCACCGCGAAGTTTGGATATTAGTTCGCCGTTGGAGGCATAGACAAGGCTTGTCTCACTGGCGCGGAAGGTTTCTTCTGTAGAACGAGCGACAAGAGCATTTGCCTTTGACTGGTAGGACAGCAAAAGTTTTCCGTATTTTGCATAAAACCATATTCCAACTACAGCGATGATAAGAAAAATCAAAAGAAGCGAAATCTGAACTGTGCGTTTTACTGTGTATCCAACCCCTTTTGCTACACCGCTGATCGCTTTTCCCATTACATTGCGGTTATTTTTTACAGAAGATGACATGTTATATTCTGTTTTTTTCTTACCGCGCGATTTGTTCTTATCTTTTTTCGCGGCGCGCTGCTCTGAATACCCTGCATAAAAGTCCTGGTTTGTGTCCAGATTTTTTTCGCGGCGCATATTGCCGGATTTTTTATCAGCAGTATGTTTCTTTTGACGGTCGGACAGAGAAGCAGTTTTTGTATCTGCGTTTTGCCGTCTGCGCATATTGGAAGGTATTTTGGTCGGTTTTCCTGTTTTTTGGCTGTTTGAACTCTGCATTTCATGCGCTTGTCTGTCTCGCGCCAATCTATTTTGCAGCGGCAACGGTTTTCTCTTTTCTTGTGCCATCAGTCGCCGCCTCCTTTTAATAATTTTATATTACAATTCTATTATACCATATCGTTCCGATATGGTACTCTCCGAGGGATGAATTGCTCTTATAGAGCAATCGCATAATTCGCAGATGAATTTATTCTCCCTTCAGTCGAATGCGAATTAGCGCGGTATAATATCTAGCGATATTATACCATGTTCTTTGAACATGGTATTTTTTGTGAGATGCACACAGTTCGCCAAGGAAGATGCTTTCCCTTCGGTCAAGCGCGAACTGGTGCAGGTATAATATCTAGCGATATTATACCATGTTCTTTGAACATGGTATTTTTTGTGAGATGCACACAGTTCGCCAAGGAAGATGCTTTCCCTTCGGTCAAGCGCGAACTGGTGCAGGTATAATATCTAGCGATATTATACCATGTTCTTTGAACATGGTATCTTTTGTGAGATGCACACAGTTC
>CAMUAR010000030.1 GCA_947086895.1 uncultured Lachnospiraceae bacterium
TCGTTCCGATATGGTACTCTCCGAGGGATGCACACAGTTCGCGAAGGAAGATGCTCTCCCTCCGGTCGAGCGCGAACTGGCGCAGGTATAATATCTTCCGATATTATACCATAAAAATTGGGAAAAGTCGAGGTGAATGAAATAAATTTCGAAAAAGTTCGAAAGGAAACATGGAGGATTTTGTTTAAAAAATTGTGATAAAGTTCAACCATAGCCTAAAAAAATAGCTTTTCTTTTTTTTGGAAATGGTGTATAATGAAAACAGTCAGCAGATTTTTATTATTTTGCTGGCGTGTCATGTATCCCGTGCAGGCAAGTTATATTGTTTGCCGCCTATGGAGGCAAAAGCCATTTCCATCTGAAATAATTTCAAGATTATTCTATCCGGGCATGTCGGACCAGAGTATGTCTGAAAGTTCATTCCTGTTACTTACACGCTCCAACATTGCGTGATATTCACGCGAAACAAAATGGATGCGGCATAAACCGCACCGATTTTTTCTTTTTGTATGATTCTTGCAAATATTGCAGCGCGTATTTATATAGAAGTAATTTTCAGGTGCAACCTGGTGAATCCAAAAAGGTACAAATTATATATTTTAAGGAGTAGAGTATGGAAAACTCGTATGAAAAAATGTCATTGGCTGAGTTAAGGGCAGCCGCAAAAGAAAAAGGATTGCAAAAAATCAGTACAAAAAAAAAGCAGGAACTGCTGGAACTTTTGCTTGATAATAAAGTTGCTGAAAAGCAGGAAGAGCCGCCAAAGCAGAACCAAGCTGTACCAGGGAAGGGAAAGGTTGCCGCAGGATATAAGAGTAAGTCGAAGAAAGAGGAAAGTGCAAAGACAGAGGGAAAGACGGGCGAGATAGAAGAGAAAGCAAAAACTGCAAAAACAAGCGAGATAGAAAGCGCGAAAGCAGAAGAAAAGTCAAATACAGCAAAAACTGCAAAAACCGAAAAAAAGACGGATAAGATAGAAAGTGCAAAGACAAAAAGAAAAACGGATGAAACAGAGAACGCAAAGACCCAGAGAAGAACAGACAAGATAGAAAATACAAAGACGGAGAAAAAAGCAGATAAGATAGAAAGCACAAAGATAAAAGAAGCGACAGAGAAAGCGGAAAATACAAAGACAGAATATACAAGGAAGCCGAAGACTGGCATCGACAGCGCCGCAGCTGCAGAAAAATTTAAGAAGGAAGAAAATCAAAACAATTTTGGTCAGACGGTAAAAAATGAAAAAGAAGAAAGTATAAACAGCGCAGGGAAAGTGGAAATCGTTAGAAAAACAGAAAAGCCAAACAGCACTGAGAATATCAAAATATCAGAAGGTACGAAAAAAGTTGAAAGCAAGGATGGTATGGGAGAAACTGCTTTACGACGGGAAAATAATGTTGTAAGAAATATAGGAGGCGTTCAGAGGCGCAATGGACGCGATTATCTTGATCGGCAAAATCGCATCGGCAGAGATAATCCGCAGGACGGAAGGCGTGATAATCGACCGCGAATAGGAAGTACCAACCCGTACACCAACCAGAACCCGTACCAGAATCAGAATCAAAATCCAAGTCAAAATCAGAATGCATCAGCTCAAATATTCAATGGAAATATTCAAACTCAAACGCCACAGGAAGTTATAAATCAGGATAAAACGACAGGAAATTATCGTGTGCAGCCGCAGAGTCATGAGGATATTGCGCAGCTCGACAGCGGAGAAACCAAAGAAGGAATTTTGGAAATTATGCAGGAAGGATATGGATTTATTCGCTGCGATAATTTCTTGCCTGGCACAGACGACGTCTATGTGTCACCGCTTCAGATTCGCAGGATGAATTTGCGGACAGGAGATATTATTGTCGGAAACACAAAAATTCGAAGCCAAAATGAGAAGTTTTCCGCGCTTCTCTATGTAAAGAGCATCAATAATTTACCGGCTGCGGAAGCTTTAAAGCGCGCAAGGTTTGAGGAACTTACCCCGATTTTTCCAAACAAGAGAATTCATTTGGAAACGCCGGGATGCCGTCCAGCAATGCGCATGGTTGACTTGGTTTCACCGATTGGAAAAGGGCAGAGAGGCATGATTGTATCACAGCCAAAAGCTGGAAAAACAACTTTATTAAAACAGATTGCACGAGCGATTCATACAAATCATCCAGAAATGCATATGATTATTCTGCTGATCGATGAGAGACCAGAGGAAGTGACCGATATGAAAGAATCAATTCCGGGGGAAAATGTTGAGGTAATCTATTCTACATTTGACGAGCTGCCAGAAAATCATAAACGAGTGTCTGAGATGGTGATTGAACGTGCAAAGCGGCTGGTGGAACATGGACGTGATGTAATTATTCTTCTTGACAGCATCACAAGACTTGCGCGTGCGTATAATTTGACTGTTCAGTCAAGCGGACGCACGCTTTCAGGAGGTCTTGACCCTGCTGCACTGCACATGCCAAAAAGGTTTTTTGGCGCGGCGCGCAATATGCGGGAGGGCGGCAGCTTGACAATTCTTGCGACAGCGTTGGTTGAAACCGGCAGCAGAATGGACGATGTTGTATTTGAAGAATTTAAGGGAACTGGCAATATGGAGCTGGTGCTTGATAGAAATCTTTCGGAGAAGCGCGTATTTCCGGCAATTGATCTGCCTCGCTCAAGCACAAGGCGCGATGATCTTTTACTTTCCGCGAGCGAAGCTGAGGCAAATATATTGATGCGCAGGGCATTTAATGGGATGAAATCGGACGACGCTGTAGAAAGGATTATTCAGATGTTTGCCACGACAAAGAATAATCAGGAGTTTATCGAGCTGATGAAAAAGACGAAATTTGGATGTTAGAAAAGCTGTCGGAGAAATTGGAGATGCAGCATAAGAAAAAGGGTTTTAAAATACTGTAAGTGGCGAAAAAAATCAAAAGATGTAGGAAGGGGAATAGGGAATGGACAGAGAAGAGTTCCGAAAACTGACCGAGAACAAAAGAGTGATTCTTGACGGCGCGACAGGCAGTAATCTGCTTGCGGCTGGAATGCCAAGAGGGGTATGCCCGGAGCAGTGGATACTAAAAAACCCGGAGGCGCTTTTGGAATTACAGAAAGGATATCTTAAAGCAGGAACGGATATTTTGTATGCGCCGACTTTTTCTGGAAACCGTATAAAGCTGGCAGAGTACGGGCTTTCTGAAAAACTCAGAGAAATAAATCAAAACCTGCTTTCCATATCAAAAGAAGCAGTGAGGCGTGCGGGAGGAGAGAAAGAAGTTTATGTCGCAGCGGATATCACAATGACAGGCAGACAACTTGCACCGCTTGGGACAATGGATTTTGAGGAACTTGTTGATATATATAAAGAGCAGGTGAAATGTCTGGCAGATGCAGGAGCAGATCTTGTAGTGATAGAAACAATGATAAGTTTACAAGAATGCCGCGCTGCTTTGCTTGCAGTAAAAGAAACCTGCGAGCTTCCTGTAATGGTTACGCTTACATTTCAGGAGGATGGCAGAACTTTTTATGGAAACACGCCGGAGACGGCGGCGATTGTATTAGGAGGAATGGGCGCGGATGCTGTGGGAATCAACTGTTCTGCTGGACCAGACCGCCTGCTGCCGCTGGTCGCTAGAATGGCTGCGGCAGCAGAGATTCCCGTCGCTGTAAAGCCAAATGCAGGTATGCCTGTATTGAACGATGGAAAGACCATCTACGATATGGATGCGGATTATTTTGCGGAATGTATGGATAAAGTACTTTTCGCGGGTGCGGCAATTGTCGGCGGCTGCTGCGGCACAACGCCGGAATATATCAGTAAGCTTGCAAAAGTGGCAGCAAAATATAATCCAGTAAAGTTATCGAAACGTTCGCTCGGTGTACTTGCAACAGAGAGAAGTGTACTTTCGATAGAGCCGGGCAGCAGGTTTCTTGTAATTGGGGAACGCATCAATCCAACTGGTAAAAAAGAACTGCAAAAACAGCTGCGCGAAGGCTCGATGGATATGGTTGCGGATATGGCGCAGGAACAGGTGGCTCACGGCGCAGATATTTTGGATATCAATATGGGCATGAACGGCATTGACGAGAAAAAAATGATGCTTGAGGCAATGGAAACGGTCTCAGGATTTGTCGATGTGCCGTTGTGTATTGATTCAAGCCATCCTGAGGTAATTGAAGCGGCATTGCGCCGGTATCCAGGACGCGCGCTGATCAATTCGATTTCCCTTGAGAAAAAAAAGATGGAGGCGCTGCTTGCCGCCGCGAAAAAGTACGGTGCGATGTTTGTTCTGCTGCCGCTTTCCGAGCAAGGACTGCCAAAGGATATCGAAGAAAAAAAAGAGATTATTCAGTTGATTCTTGAGAGGGCAGAACAGTACGGGCTGGGTCGCGAGAGTGTTCTTGTGGATGGTCTTGTCAATACCGTCGGGGCAAACAAGGATGCCGCGCTGCAAGCTTTAGAAACCATCCGTTATTGCCGTGAAGAATTAGGGGTTGCGACAATGTGCGGGCTTTCTAATATTTCCTTTGGCTTGCCGGAGCGCCAGTTCGTCAATGCAACGTTTTTGGCGTTTGCGATTCAGGCAGGTATTACGGCGGCCATTGTAAATCCATCTCAGGAACTTCTTATAAGTACAGCTTATGCGTCCGATCTGCTCTGCGGCAAAGAAGGCGCGGATGTGCGGTATATTGATAAGACCGCAGGGAAGCATAGCGTGCTTGTATCGGAAGAAGAACTTGCACAATTGCGGCAGAGTAAAATATCTGAGAAAGAGAACCAGACAAAATTACAGCAGGATAAAGCATTTGGCAAAGAAGAAATAATCTCTGAAAAACAAGATGACAAAGAGAAGGCGAAGGAACAACCCCAGTCTTGTTTCAGTATGGAAAAAACATCCGACAGCGTATTTTTTGGGATATCCGAAAAAGTTTACGATGCGGTGATCAAAGGAAATCGAAAAGGAATTGTTTCGTTTGTACAAGAAACGATCGATAAAGGGGATACGGCGAAGAATATTTTGGATAAAATGCTGATACCAGCGATCAATATGGTCGGTGAATTCTTTAATGAAGGAAAATATTTTCTTCCGCAGCTGATTGCGTCAGCGGAAGCGATGAAGATCGCAGTTGAATATTTGGAGCCAATGCTTGCAGAGACAAAAAAAGAAAGTACACAGTCAGAGAAAGCAGGCGTTGTTGTAATTGCAACAGTTTCAGGAGATATTCATGATATCGGAAAAAATCTTGTGGCGTTGATGTTGAAAAACTATGGTTTTACAGTGTATGATCTTGGCAAAGATGTTCCGACCGAAAAAATTATCCAGAAAGCAAAAGAGACAGACGCTGATATTATCGCAGTATCCGCACTTATGACAACGACAATGCTTGAGATGAAACAGGTGGTAAAGCAGCGCGATGCGGCGGGACTGCGCGCAAAAATTATGATTGGCGGAGCAGTGGTTACGCAGAGCTACTGCGAGGAGATCGATGCGGACGGCTATTCAAAAGATGCGCAGGAAGCGGTATCTGTCGCAAAACGTCTGCTGGAAAAATAATTGGGAGGGATTCCATGATTGATAAAATGTGGCGGGAAATGTACAATGAGGCAGTTAAAATTTTGAATCCCCGAAATATTTCAAAACGAATGAAAGTGGGAAGTGTGGCAACATCGGTATTGACAAAACAGGGGAATATCTATTTTGGTATATCAGTTGACGCGGACTGTTCGCTTGGCGTGTGCGCTGAGAGAAATGCGCTTACAACAATGCTGACGCACGGGGAGCGGGAAGTTGAGAGGGTGCTTAGCATTTATAAAGACGGAAAAATTATACCGCCTTGCAGCGCATGTCGGGAGTTTATGATGCAGTTAGGCGAGGGTTCTGAAAATATCGAGGTGCTGTTGGACCGGGAGGGGCGCATTGTAAAGCTGTCAGAACTTGTGCCGGAATATGTAAGGCGCAGATAACAACAATATTTTTGCTTTTTATAATGCACAACAGAATAAAACAGTTTTTATAAGTTGTGCGAAAGCGGGGGCTTTTTTATGGAGCAAATGTCACTTTTTGAAAATAATGTCCCGCAGCCGCTTGCGGCAAGGCTGCGTCCAAAATCGCTGGAAGAGTATGTCGGTCAGCAGCACCTGCTTGGAAAAGGAAAGGTGCTGCGCCGGCTGATTGAGGCGGATCAGATCTCTTCCATGATTTTTTGGGGACCGCCCGGAGTTGGAAAAACGACGCTTGCGCGTATTATCGCCAATCATACAAAAGCTGCTTTTATTGATTTTTCAGCAGTGATAAGCGGTATCAAAGAAATCCGCACTGTGATGCAGCAGGCAGAGGAAAACAGGCGCTTTGGCGAAAAAACAATTGTGTTTGTGGACGAGATTCACCGCTTTAACAAAGCACAGCAAGATGCTTTTCTGCCGTTTGTGGAGAAAGGGAGCATTATTTTAATTGGCGCGACAACAGAAAATCCATCGTTTGAGATTAATAGCGCTCTGATTTCGCGGTGCAAAGTATTTGTTTTGCAGCCGCTTGGTCAAGAAGATATCACTTTGCTTCTTGGACGGGCATTGATGGCGGAAAGCGGTCTGGGAAGCCAAAAAATAAAGATATCGCAGGAAATGTTAGAAGGAATTGCAAAGTTTGCAAACGGCGATGCGCGCACTGCGCTTTCCACCCTGGAGATGGTGGTGTTAAACGGTGATCTGGACAGGGAAGGTACTGTGACCGTGACACCGGAAACTTTGGCACAGTGTACATCAAAGAGATCTCTGCTCTACGATAAATCCGGGGAGGAGCATTACAACTTAATCTCCGCGCTCCACAAGTCGATGCGCAATTCTGACCCGGACGCCGCAGTGTATTGGCTTGCGCGGATGCTTGAGGCAGGAGAGGATCCAATATATATCGCAAGGCGTGTGACAAGATTTGCAAGCGAGGATGTTGGGCTTGCCGACCCGTGCGCTTTGCAGGTTGCAGTAGCTGCTTATCAGGCATGTCATTTGATTGGAATGCCGGAATGTTGTGTACATTTGACGCAGGCGGTTGTCTATTTGTCGCTGGCTCCAAAATCCAACGCGCTTTATGTAGCTTATGAGGAGGCAAAGAAAGATGCGATAGAGCGCTTGGCAGAACCGGTTCCGCTTGTGATCCGCAATGCACCGACGAACTTGATGAAAGAACTCGACTATGGGAAGGGATATCAGTATGCCCATGATACAAAAGAAAAGCTGACGAGTATGCAGTGTATGCCAGATTCTCTTTTGGAACGTGAGTACTATAGACCAGAAGGTCAAGGAGAAGAAAAAAAATATAAAGAAGAACTTAAAAAGATTAAAATGTGGAAACAGAAACATAATGGAAAAAGCGAAAGTATTGACATAATCTCTGCGGATTGTTAGAATACAATGGGATATGTTTTTTGACAAATAATTCGTGAAGCTAGGGGGAAATAGATATGTACCATTGCCACGTTCATTTTTATCTTGCAGGTCAGCCGTGCAGAGTATTTGAAATCTTAAAGGAAATGGCACCGCTTGCGTGTTTTACGCATAAGTTTTTTGAAGGAGAAAACCCACAGCCTGAATACAGTGAAAATATTTCCGAACAGAAGGTAGTATTTGCAAATCTGGAAGGAATTGCCCGGGAAAAAGTACAGCCGTTTCTTGCGTCATACAGGGAGAGCAGCGCAGAGCTTATTGTACTTGCAGGTTATGGTCAGATTTCTTTTTTTGAGGAGGATTTTTCAGGGATCAAAGATATTTGGACATTGCCGATGAGCGATGGAGAAATTCGGTTTCGTTTAAGACAGTGGCAGGAAACATATAAACTTCAAAAGGATTTTTTGCAGGAGGCTCATTATCTGGATGCCACAATCAATAATATTCCGAATTTGATCTGGTACAAGGATAAGAATGGGATACATAAAAAGGTGAACGACAGCTTCTGCCGGACAGTCGGCAAAGAGAAATGGCAGGTAGAAGGTCAAGGTCACGCTTATATTTGGGATGTTGAGCAGGACGACCCCGCATGTATTGAATCAGAGCAGGAGGTTATGAGCAAAAGAACTACTTGCATATCTGAGGAGACCATCTTAACCGGAGGTGGAACAAGAACACTCACTACATATAAATCTCCTTTGTACGATCTTGATGGAAGTGTGATGGGTACCGTTGGAGTCGCGATTGATGTGACAAAAGAACGTGCATACAAGCAGGAATTAATAAGAAAAAATCGGATGATGGAGCAGATCTTTAAAACGATAGACTGCGGCGTTATGTGGCATTCGCTTGACGGAAAACATGTTTTAAGCATCAATCGGGCCGCGCTCAAAATTTTGGGATACGAATCTCAGGAAGAACTTGAAGCGGAAGGCTTTGATATGGTTGCTCCATCTGTGATAGAAGAGGATAAGCCAAAACTTAGAGAAAATATTAATGTGCTGCATGAAAAAGGCGATATGGTCAGTGTGGAGTACCGGGTGCGCCACAAAAATGGAGAAATTATCCATGTTATGGGTAATGTTAAACTTTTGGAAGAGAACGGCGAATTGTACTATCAGCGCTTTCTTTTGGACTGCACTGCGCAGAAACTTGAGGAGAAGAAAAAAGAAAGACGCCAGATGGAACTTATTCAGGCGCTTGGTATTGATTACAACCTTGTTTGTTATTTTGATCTTGATGAGGGAACAGGAGTGCCTCTTCGAATTGATGACAGCCCAAAAGGTATGTTTGGCACAGCATTTGACGCTGGTCTGTCGTTTGAGGAGAGCATGGAACAATATATAGAAAATTTCGTGTATGTCGAGGATCAAAAAATGCTGCGGGAGTCCATTCAGCAGGATAAAATCATCTCGGAACTGACAGAAAAGCACTTGCATTATGTGAATTATCGCATTGTGCTGGACGGAAAGATTTTTTATTACCGAATGAAGATTGTCCGGGCAGGGGAGTGGGATGAAAACCATGGTATCGTTCTTGGCATCCGAAGTGTGGATGAGGAAATCCAAGCCGAGCTGGAGAAGAAAAGTCTGCTGGAAGATGCACTTGCACAGGCAAACAGGGCAAGTAAGGCAAAAAGTATTTTCCTCTCCAATATGTCGCATGATATTCGAACTCCAATGAACGCAATCGTTGGTTTTACAGCGTTGGCAATAACGCATTCCGACCATAAAGAGCAGGTTGAGGAGTACTTAAAGAAAATTATGACTTCAGGGAATCATCTGTTAAGTTTAATCAACGATGTGTTAGATATGAGCCGTATTGAGAGCGGAAAAATGCATTTGGATGAAAAACCATGTCGTCTGCCGGATATTCTGCATGGATTGCGCAATATTTTACAGGCGGATATCTATGCGAAACAGCTTGAATTATATATTGATACCGTAGATATTATGGATGAGGATATCTACTGCGATAAGCTCAGGTTAAACCAAGTGCTGTTAAATCTGTTAAGCAATGCGGTTAAGTACACAAAAGCAGGCGGTATTATCAGTCTGAGAATCACGGAGAAAACGGGTGCTCCAGAGGGATGTGCAAGGTATGAATTCTATATTAAAGACACTGGAATTGGTATGAGCGAAGAGTTTGTAGCACATATATTTGAACCGTTTGAGAGAGAAAAGAGCAGCACAATCAGCGGAATACAGGGAACGGGTCTTGGAATGGCAATCACAAAAAATATTGTGGATATGATGAATGGCTCGATCGAAGTAAGAAGCGAACAAAATGTAGGTACAGAAATTACACTTGGTTTGACGTTCCGAGTGCATTCAAATGGCGAGAAACAGCTGGATATCCCTGAGTTGAAAGGAAGCAGAGCGCTTGTTGTGGATGATGATTTCAATACCTGCGATAGTGTGTCTTATATGCTGACACAGCTTGGAATGCGCGCAGAGTGGACAATGTCTGGAAAAGAAGCAGTGCTTCGCACCCGCCAGGCATTAACAAGAGGAGATAATTACTGCGTGTACCTTTTGGATTGGATGCTGCCTGATATAAACGGCGTTGAGGTAGCGCGAAGGATACGCAAGGAGATGGGAGAGGATGTTCCAATTATCGTTTTGACGGCTTATGACTGGTCTGATATCGAGGAGGAAGCAAGAGAGGCGGGCGTTACGGCATTTTGCAGCAAACCGCTGTTTTTATCAGAACTTAGAAGCTGTCTATATTCGGCAGTAAGCACAAAGGAAGAAAAGAAAGAGAAGACAAGCAAGAAATCAGAAAAAGTCAAAACAGGACGAATTCTGCTTGCGGAAGATAATGAGCTGAATCAGGAGATTGCTACAGCAATTTTAGGAGATGCGGGATTTGAGACGGAAGTTGCAAGCAATGGACAGATCGCAGTAGAAATGTTAAAGGAATCAGAGCCGGGTTATTATCAGCTTGTTCTGATGGATGTGCGCATGCCAGTGATGGACGGCTACGAGGCGACAAAAGCGATCCGCAGTTTAGAGAATAAAGACTTGGCTTTAATTCCAATTCTGGCAATGACAGCGAACGCATTTGAGGAGGATAAACAGGCGGCGCTGGAGTGCGGTATGAACGGTCATTTAGCAAAACCAATCGATGTTGAAGCTCTGTTTAAAATGCTGGATCGTATGATGGATTAAATTGAAACTTTACGCTGTGATATTTTCATACAATTATAGAAAGGGATCATTATGATATTGCTGCCATTGCCAAAGATATTAGAGGAGAGAAATAAGGGGGAAGCAAACAGCTTTTTATTAGAGTTCGATGCAGCAATTGTTTTAAAGCCCTCCTGTCCACAAGGCGCGTTTGTTTGCGCACAGATGTTGAGAGAGGAAATTATATCCAGTGCTGGAATTGATATTGCTGTGACAAAAGGGTGTGATAAAAAGGGAGATATTGTACTGGAGATTGATGAAGAACTTGATGAAAAAAAATATTGTTTGGACGTGAACGAGGAGAAGGTCTTGCTGCGCGGCGGCAGTCTTTGTTCCTTAAGATGGGGTGTTCAGACATTGCGGCAGCTGTTTCGCCAGTACGCGGCACTTTTGCCAAATGCCTATATTGAAGATCAGCCGGATTTTGAGAACCGGGGATTTTTTCATGACGTGACAAGAGGGCGCGTGCAGACGCTGACAAATTTAAAAAAGATGGTCGATACCATGGTGTTTTACAAATTGAACCAGCTTCAGCTCTATATTGAACACACCTATTTGTTCCGCAGTATGCCGGAGCTTTGGAGAGATGAAACGCCGCTTACTTCCGAGGAAATTTTAGAGTTAGATACATACTGTTTTGAGCGCGGGGTTGAGTTGGTGCCATGTTTGGCAAGTTTCGGGCATTTGTATAAACTTCTTAGCACGAGAACATACTCGGGTTTGTGTGAGCTGCAGGGGAGCGCAGGACGGGAATTTTCTTTTTGCGACCGCATGGAACATCACACTTTAAATGCTGCGGATCCTCGATCAAAGGAATTGGTCTGTGATATGATCGGAGAGTTTATGCAGCTGTTTCGCTCAGATCAATTTAATATTTGCGCAGATGAAACATTTGATTTAGGAAAGGACAGAAGTAAAGAGACTGCCGAAAAGGTAGGGCGAAGCCAAATGTATGCAGAATTTGTTAAAGATTTGTTTGATTTTTTGATCAGGCAAGGGAAAAAACCGATGTTTTGGGGAGATATTATCTGTGAAAGCCCAGAACTGTTAGAAACGTTCCCAAAAGAAGTTGTATGTCTTTCCTGGGGATATTCGGAGAAACAAAAAGATACAGAGGTAAAAACTTTATACGAAACTGGAACAAAACAATATGTATGCCCTGGAACGCGGGGGTGGAATCACTGGACAAATCAAATAAGGCACAGTTATAACAATATTGTTAGAATGTGCAGTTATGGAAGAAAATATCAGGCAGTTGGGGTATTAAATACCGATTGGGGCGATTACGGTCATATCAATGATCCTGTGTTTTCTGTTCCTGGTTTGATTTATGGCGCCGTTTTTTCATGGGGAGATGCGGACATTGATTTTGATGAGATCAACCGCCAAATTTCAATTTTGGAATTTAAAGATGCGTCTGGCAGGCTGACGGATTGCCTTGCAAAAATCAGTGATGCGGAAGTATTTGGATGGACGGATGCTGTGCAGGTAAAAGAATGGTCGCAGAAAGATAAAGACGCAGGAGAAATTTTGGAAAAGTTCCAAAATAATGAAGAACGTTTTTTGGCGGGAAGCAAAAAAGCGAAGGAACTGAAAAAAGAATTGATTCAGATCAGCCGCAGTATGGAACATGGCAGCAGGTCAATCATTGCCTGTGCATTGGTTTCTTTACGGATGATTGAACTGTGGAATGAGATTGGTCAGTATCTTGTAAATATGGGGAAGGATTTACAAAAGGAGCAGAAAAAGGATTGGCATTGTCTGGCAGATGAACTGGAGGAAAGTCTTTTTTACTACAAAAAGTATTGGAGAGAAAACAGCAAGGAAGGCGACCTTGCAAAAATATCGGATGTGTTTTTCTGGTATGCAGACTTGATGCGCAGTCACGGGGAAGTATTTATTTATGAATAGAGAAATAACAGTTACGGTTTCTGACTTTCCGTGTGAGGACAAAAAGTAATACCAATAAAAAACTTGTTGACAAATCAAATACTCATCAGTATAATACAAGCAGTGTCTATTTTTCAGGGTGTATTTGCGCCTTTTTGCCGCAGGCGGGGGTATCGTTATGCTTATCAGCTTATCGGAAGTGATGAACTGCAGAGATCAGGAAATAAAGATGTCTGTACCAATCGGGTTTGATGTGTTCCATCAGAGCAAAGCGGAATATCCAGTATATGAAAAGTCCGAGCTTTCGTTGCTGCTTATAAGCGATGCCGCAAAAAAGGTTCGTATCAGCGCACAGGCAAAGATTGTGCTGAAAGCCCCGTGTGACCGGTGTCTTGAGGAGGTGGAGCTTCCGTTTGATCTTTGCATTGAACAGGAAGTTGATTTTTCAAGAACTGGACAGGAGCAGGCGGAAGAATTAGACGAAAAAGCATATATCTCTGGGTTTGACTTGGATACGGATCAGCTTGTCTTTGAGGAGCTGCTGGTTGCGTTTCCAGCGAAGGTGCTCTGCTTTGAGGACTGTAAGGGAATCTGTGGAGTATGCGGGGCGAATTTAAACAGCGGCGAGTGCGGCTGCGACCGCACGGCGCTTGATCCAAGGATGACCGCGATCTGGGATATTTTTAACAATTTTAAGGAGGTGTAAAGTATGGGAGCAATTTGTCCAAAGAATAAACATTCCAAGGCAAGAAGAGACAGCCGCAGGGCAAACTGGAAGATGTCTGTGCCAAACCTTGTAAAGTGCAGCAGCTGCGGGGCGTTGATGATTCCTCACAGGGTATGCAAGGCATGCGGTTCGTACAATAAAAAGAAAATCATTACCACTGCAGAGTAATGATTTAAACAAAAAAGCCCCGCATTATAAATGCGGGGCTTTTTTATGCACACGGGTACCTGAGTGAAATTTGTCAGCAGAAGCTGCAGGGTGTCCAGCGCGAGTAGGGAGAAGATGAATCTTTTCTACTTGATTGCACAGACCCGCGCAGAAAAACCGCTCTGGCGGCGCACGAGCCGCGAACAACTGCAAAAACAAGAAAGGAAGATTCGCCAAACAATATAAGCCCCATGCGGGAAACAGAGAAAAATATTCTTGTCAGGGGGCATTAAGAAAGGAATTTTAATGGATATAAAAAGAAAAAAATGGAATGTGATAAAGTTTGCATTGATAATGTCTTTTGCTCTTTGTGCTGTTGGATGCGGCGATAAGCAAGAGGAACCGTTCAATGGCGATACACAGAAAGAATCGCTGGATGGTGATAAACAGGAAGAATTGTTGGACAGCGACGAACAAGAAGGATTATTCGATGGTGATAAGCAGGAAGAAAACGAGGTGGATAAGCCTGCTGAGCTTGAAACATTTGAGACAAAAACATTAGATGACAAAACTTTTACACAGGATGATCTTGCGCAAAAAGATGTGACAGTGATCAATTTCTGGTCTATAACATGCGGTCCGTGTATTTCTGAAATGCCGGATCTTGCGGATTTTGCGAAGCAGCTTCCAGACAACGTCCAGCTGATTACCGTTTGTCTGGATGCTATTTATGCTCCTGATTATGTAGAAAACATACTGGAAACCGCAGGATATGAAGGAATTACGATCATTGATTGGGATGATAATTTTAAGAAAGTCTGCAATGAAATTATGTATACGCCTACAACAATTCTTGTAGATCAGAATGGAAAGATAGTGGGAGAGAGTATTATCGGTGCTCCAAAAATTCTGTCAGAGACATATACAGAAGCGATTAATGACGCGCTGGAAGCAATGGGAAAGGAAACAATCGGGGATGAAGAAAAATAAAGCGGAAAGCCAAAAGAGACGAACTGCTCTTGCAGCGCGCTGGTGTATCTTGGCTGTCTCTGTTTTATTTCTTATCGCAGGCGCAGTGAAAAAGGAATATCTTGAAGTT
Organism: uncultured Lachnospiraceae bacterium; assembly: GCA_947086895.1. Lineage (GTDB taxonomy): Bacteria > Bacillota > Clostridia > Lachnospirales > Lachnospiraceae > RGIG4057. The sequence continues at coordinate 14,472 of CAMUAR010000030.1, forward strand.
TTGCAGAAAGCGGTGAGGATATGTTTGGAGTGCATCGGGATCGGATAAAAAGTGCAGAGAGAAAAAAGAAACTATCGTTTCAGCGAATTTGCCAGCTTGCATTTGCTGTGCTGATCAACGGGTATATGGCAGGCTTTTTGAAAGGAAAAATATTTACTGGATCGAGCAAAGCAATCTGTGTTCCAGTATTAAATTGTTATTCGTGTCCCGGCGCATTAGGTGCTTGTCCGATCGGCTCTTTGCAGGCTGCACTTGGTGGACCAAAGCGTCATTTTCCGTTTTATGTGTTAGGAACAATAATGCTTTTTGGGGTAGTGTTAGGGCGCGTAGTATGCGGTCTTGTATGTCCGTTTGGTCTTTTGCAGGATCTGTTATACAAAATTCCAATTAAGAAGATAACAGTGTCAAAAAAGATTGATCGGCCGATGAGATATTTAAAATATCTTGTTCTGATTGCATTGGTGCTTCTTCCTTTGTTTTTTGCAGGTCAAACTGGCATTGCGCCGCCATATTTTTGCAAGTACATTTGCCCTGCCGGAACGCTTGGCGGCGGTATACCGCATCTTTTGGCAAATGAGACGCTTCGAAAAGCGGCGGGTGTGCTGTTTGGATGGAAAACAATAGTGCTTGTTTTGATTTTGGTGTTTTCTGTATTGATACATAGACCATTTTGCCGTTATCTCTGCCCTCTGGGAGCATTTTATTCTCTGTTTCATCGTTTTAGTTTTTATCAGATGCACTTGGATAAAACATTATGTATCAATTGCAAAAAATGCGAACATTCTTGTCCTATGGGTGTGGAAGTTACAAAAAATATTAACAGTCCAGAATGTATCCGCTGCGGGAAATGCAAGTCTGTCTGCCCGGTTCATGCTATTTCTGCAGGAATGAAAGAGAAAGAAAGCAAACGGACAGACGAATGATTTAGAAATACTTTTTGCAAGACGGTTTTATTTATCAGGAAAAATCCAGCAAAGCAGCGCACTAAGCCATGTTTGAAGAGCATTGTCATCCGCCCAGAATTCCTTTGATGGTTCAAAGTAACAGAAGGTATCTCTGGCAGATAAACGGAAGGCAGGGGAAAAGATTTCTCTTGGCTGCGGAAGAAAAAAACTGTCTTTTTTTTGATAACAAGTTTCTCTCGTCGCTTTTTTCCGATATTTTTTATCTACAAATTCTGCGATGCTTTTGTGGATTGCCTGATCTTCAAGAGGGAGATAAAAATAATTTTTGCAATCTTCAAAAAAATATTTTAAAGTTCCTGAATATAGCGGAATCGAAAGTGTAAGCACTCCGGCGGAATCTGCATGGATGGATATTTCTAAAGTTGTTTTGGCATCGCTGAAACAGTCGCTGTTATTTTTTGATTGAATCGGCAGTGTATAGATAAATCCTTCTGGAAACAGGGTATAAAAATCGGTGCATGTTTGATAAAAAATGGCAGAAACACCTTGCTTTAAATCGGGAATTGCTTTCAGAGTCCAACGATAAGCATTTTTAAGCAAAGATAAATTCGAATATGCGGCAGCGATAAAAGTAAGCCCTGAAACATTTTCTTGATTGTGCAGCAAAAGAGTATGCAGCAGTGCTTTGGCGGATGATTTTGAAAACTGACGCAAACCGGTTTCTGAGAAATCCGGGGTCGAAGTAAAGCGGATCTCTATTTTACTGTTTTTCTTCTTTTTTCTTACATTTGGATTTTTCAGGATTTGCCTGGTTTTTCGATCACGAATAAGTTTGCGTATCGCTCTCTTTCTCGCGTATCGCGTCCGCGGATTATTTTTTAAAAATAAATGATATTTTAAGCGTTCGTACCGATAACGTCCAACAAATTCCACGTAGACCCAAATAAGATCTCTGCCGGAAAATAAGTCTTTGCGAAAAAAGCCAATGCGCGTTTCCAACGTTTGCTGCTTTAGATTGTCGAGGGCTAACAACGGTTTGTAAGGGGGAAACTGCCGGTACAAATCAATCTGCGCATGGGAAAGAGAAAAGGATAACTGATATTTTTCACATTTTTTTTGAATGTATGGGATATCAAAAGTTGTTCCATTGTAATGAACGATTGCTTTGTAATCTGCAGCAAATAACAAAAAAGAATAAATCAGTTCTTTTTCTTCCGAGAAATCTTCCAAAAACCATTGATGTAGTTTTTTTTGTCCATCTTTTATACAAATAACTCCAATCAGATAAATATAAGAATTTTCCGGGGAAAGTCCAGTCGTCTCGATATCAAGAAACAGCAAGTTTTCAGGATGAAAAGAAAGCAGGGAAAAGCCGTCTGCAGGTGAATCGACGGTTGCAGTAAAATAAAACATAAAACCCCCCTTTTTAAAAGTTTGTAATCCTCTTTGGTTTTTCCATATTATATTTGAAAATACCGCATAAAAGCGGGAATCTTTCCTTGTATTATCGATTTTACTGCAATTTATTTACACCGTCAATAGTGAAACAAAAAAGTAAGTTATACATTTTCTTTTTCTTTGGTTTGTGTTATACTTAACATCAGTGCATAGCGTCGATAAAGAAAGTAATCGGATAACAAGGTCAAGGAGATTTATAAAAATCAGGAGGGGCAGAGGGTGATTTCATTTATTCGGGGAAAAATTGCATGGATCACGGAAAATACAGTGGTGATCGATCATCAAGGCATTGGTTATGAAGTGTCTGTTCCAGCGTCTATACTGATGAAGCAGCCAAGACAAGGAGAAGAAATATTTTTATATACATACCTACAGGTGAGGGAGGATGGAATATCGCTGTTTGGGTTTGAGAGCAGGGATGAACTGAAAGTATTTCGGATGCTGATTGGCGTCAGCGGGATTGGACCAAAAGGTGCAGTCGGTATTTTGTCGGCTGTTTCGGTGGATAATTTAAGATTTGCAGTGCTGTCGGAAGATGAAAAAACAATTTCAAAGGCACCGGGAATCGGAACAAAAACCGCAAGAAAATTGATTTTGGAATTAAAGGATAAGTTTAAATTAGAAGATGCGTTCAGGCAAAATATTCTGCCGGAGTCTGGTCAGATCGAAGAGACAAAAAATGCGCGCCAGCAAATGATTTACGAAGCGATACAGGCGCTTACCGCGCTTGGTTTTTCCAGAACGGAGGCGAGCAGAGCGGTAAATGCAGTAGAATTATCCGAAGAAATAACAGCCGATGATCTGCTGAAAGCCGCGTTAAAAAAATTGTAGATGCATTTTTAAAAGACGCGGGCAATTCTGTTTATCTTGAAAAAATGATTTTTCGGTGAAAGACCGACAAAAAAAGAAATTATTGAGGGAGTATACCAGAAGGGGATAAGATCATGGCAAAAAGAATGATAGCGACGGAGTTTACGGAGGAAGATGAAAAGATTGAGGGAAGCCTTCGACCGCAGCTGTTAAAAGATTATATCGGACAGCAAAAAGCAAAAGCAAATCTGAAAGTATATATTGACGCGGCGAGGGAGAGAGGAGAAGCCCTAGATCATGTGCTTTTTTTTGGACCACCTGGATTAGGAAAGACAACACTTGCCGGTATTATTGCAAATGAGATGGGAGTCCGCTTAAAAACCACCTCTGGACCTGCGATTGAAAAGCCGGGAGATATGGCGGCAATCTTAAATAATCTTCAGCCGAACGATATCTTGTTTATCGATGAAATTCATCGGCTCAACCGTCAAGTAGAGGAAATTTTATATCCGGCGATGGAGGACTTTGCGATTGATATTGTGATTGGCAAAGGGGCAGCCGCAAAGTCTTTGCGGCTGGAACTTCCCCCATTTACGCTGGTTGGGGCGACGACGCGCGCTGGAATGCTGACGGCGCCTCTGCGCGATCGTTTTGGGGTGATAAACAGGCTGGAATTTTATACGGTAGAAGAACTTGAAAAGATTATTCTGCGCTCTGCGGGCGTATTGAAAGTTGAGATTGAGAAAGAAGGGGCAATAGAACTTGCACGGCGTTCACGTGGTACTCCAAGACTTGCAAATCGGCTGCTAAAGCGGGTCAGAGATTTTGCACAAGTAAAATATGATGGGCGGATTACCAAACAGGCAGCAGACTTTGCGCTTGATTTACTGGAAGTGGATCGATTGGGACTTGATAATATCGACCGCGAAATCCTGCTTGCAATGATACAGAAGTTTGGCGGAAGACCAGTTGGAATCGAGGCGGTAGCGACAACAATCGGGGAGGATGTCGGCACAGTCGAGGAAGTTTATGAGCCGTACCTTGTTCAAAATGGGCTGATTGTGCGAACACCGCGGGGCAGACAAGTTACGGATTTGGCATACACCCATCTGGGTGTAAAAAAGTCAGTTTAAAACATTGTAATTTTGGTTTTTTTTGATATAATAATAGAGATAAAGACGAAATTTGCTGTAAGTACAAAAGGCTTTTAGGGGTGGGATTCAAAAGCGTGACGGGAGGATGCAAAATGAACAAACTGACAGATACGGATGTCATTATCAATGGGAAACAGTGCACAATCAGCGGCTATGAGAGCAGCGAATATATGCACAAAGTAGCTTCCTATTTAAATGACAAGTATACAGAGTTCAAAAAGCAGCCATCCTACCAGCAGCTTGATAATGAAATGAGAAATATTCTGCTGCAATTAAACATTGCGGACGACTATTTTAAATTGAAAGAACAGATGCGCGATAGAGAGAATGACAGTGATCTGAAAAGCAATGAGATTTTTGAGTTAAAACATGAAGTTATATCGCTGCAGACAAAATTGAACACAATGTCAAAAGAGTTGGAAAAGGAAAAACGCGAACGGTTTGAACAGGAAAAACGCAATGTGCGGCTTGAAACAGAGTTGGAGAATCTTCAGCGCATGGGAGCGCGCCTTGGAATACCGGAGGCGGTCAAGAGCAATCATATCCAAAATAATATAAATCAGAATTCAGAGAAAAAAGATTTTGAGGAGCAGAAGAACAGCGGAAACAAAAGTCAGGAAAACAGCAAAAAAGCAGATGGTCAGATTAAAGGGACGGTGTGATGCAAAAAGGTAAAAAAGTTGAAATATTGGCGCCAGCCGGATCGATGGACGCGCTGCGCGCGGCGGTGCATGCCGGTGCGGATGCGGTCTATATGGGAGGAGCAAAGTTTGGTGCAAGAGCGTTCGCAGACAATCCGGATACCGATGGGATGTTGTCTGCGATTGATTATGCCCATCTTTACGGCAGACGGCTGTATTTGACGGTAAACACTCTGTTAAAGCCAGAGGAGATGGGAAATGCACTATACCATTATCTAAAACCGTATTATCAGGCGGGACTGGACGCAGTGATTGTGCAGGATATGGGGGTTGTGGAGTTTGTAAGCAGAGAATTTCCAGGGCTTTCGATCCATCTAAGTACGCAGATGTCCGTTGTGATGGCTGAGGGGACGGGAAATTTCAGAGATTATCCTGTGACAAGACTTGTCCCAGCAAGAGAACTTGGTTTTTCAGAATTAAGGAGGATGCGCGCAGGGACAAACCTTGAGATCGAGACGTTTGTACATGGGGCGCTTTGCTATTGTTATTCCGGGCAGTGCTTGATGAGCAGCATGATCGGCGGCAGAAGCGGAAACAGAGGCAGGTGCGCCCAGCCATGCCGAATGGAATACCAGATAAGCAGTTCTGATAACAAGACAGAGAAAGAACCAGACAATAACAAAAGTTTAAAGCAAACTGGAAGAAAAAATTTGGAGGGCAATTATCTTCTCAGCCCGAAAGATATCTGTACGCTTTCTATGATTCCAGAACTTGTGGAAGCAGGAATTGACTCATTTAAAATTGAAGGGCGGATGAAGAAATACCAGTATGCGGCAGGTGTTGTGGCGGCGTACCGCACCGAGGTAGACCGATATTTTGAACTTGGACAAAAGCAGTATGCCGCGTTTCATCGGGAGCATCCAGAAGTGCTGCAGCAAGCGGTATCGGATTTGCAGGATTTGTATAATCGCGGCGGCTTTTCGGATGGCTATTATAAAATGCACAATGGACGAGCGATGATGTCTATGATGCGCCCAAACCACAGCGGTGTGAAAGTCGGCTCGGTTGTGCAGGTAAAAAAGAATCGGGCAGTGTTAAATGTGACAAGACAGCTGAATGCACAAGATCTTTTAGAATTGCGCTCAAGGTCGGGAGATACTTACGAGTTTACTTTAAAAGAGGGAAAGCAAGAAGGAACACAGTTTGAGACAAATTTCTTGCCGGGATTTCAAATAGATCCCGGAGATAACGTCTGCCGGATACGAAATAATGTTTTATTGACAGGGCTGTCGGAACAATATTTCACGCATGGACCAAAGATTGCTATTGACGGGGAACTGATCGCAAAAGCAGGGCAAAAGCTAAGACTTAAAGTCGTAATACCAAAAGGGCGCCGCGGTATGCCAAAGATCCCAAACGATCAAGAAAATTCCGGTCTTGCAGTGAGCAAAACCAAAGTTTTGGAAGAGAATCCTCAGGAGATAATACCAGATGACTTGAATGTTGGCGTTGAGGAAGTGATTGTTTTTGTGGAAGGTGAAATTGTACAGCGCGCGCAAAAGCAGCCAATCACAGAAGAAAAATTGCAGGAACAGTTAAAAAAGACAGGCGATACGCCGTTTTTCTTTCAGCATCTTAAAATATACTGCGAAGGTGAAATATTTATCCCAGTAGCAAAGTTAAATGAGTTGCGCAGAGAAGCGATGGATAAGCTTTTTACAGCCGCCTGCGAAAAACATCAAAGAAAGTTCCAGGAACATGAAAAAACTTATTTTGTGCTTGAAAACTATGAAGCAGAAAAAGACAAGTTGGGTGTAAAAGATGGTATCTGTACACAGGAAGATTCCAAAACTGGAGAAATTAAAAATGTATTTGAGAAGATCAGCGCAAGCGTGCTTACATTAGAGCAGGCAAAGGCTGCGATGGCCAGTGGAAGGATAACAAGGTTATATTATGATATTGCGGCGATGCCGCAGGAAGATCTGCAAAAGACTGCAGAACTGGCAGTAAAATCAGGAGTGGAATTTTTTGTACGGCTGCCGCAGATTTGCCGTGCGGACACTTATGATTGGCTTGTACAGCAGAAAGAGCGCCTGCTTTTGCCGAATGTTTCGGGATATCTGCTGCGCAATTACGAAGAATTATATTTGTTTGCAAACCAGTGGAAATCAGAATGTGCTGAAAAAAAGTTAGTTGCAGATGTTATGTTTTACACAATGAACCAGGAAGCAAAGAAGTTTTTAAAAAAAGCAGGAGTATCGTCGTTTACCGCGCCTTATGAATTGAATGCATCAGAACTTGCAAAACTTGGACTTTTTGATATGGAGCTGATTGTCTATGGACGTATTCCACTTATGGTTTCAGCGCAATGTGTAAGAAATAATACAGTAGGATGTATAAAAAAACAGCAAAATTCCGAAAATAAAATTTTTCTTATTGACCGCAAGAAAGAGAAACTTCCGGTACTTTCCTGCTGCCAGTTTTGTTACAGCACGATTTACAGTGAAAAATATCTCTCACTTTTAGAACAGAAGGAAGAAATTAAACGGCTTGCACCAGCTTTTTTGCGGTATGATTTTACAACAGAAACAAAAGAGGAAGTAACCAATGTGCTTTTACAAAAAACGAAAGAAACACAGCAAAAAAAAGCAGTCACCAGCGGGCATTTTTTAAGCGGAGTACAGTAATCTTACTGGTAAATTAAAAACCAGTATGGTATAATATCGATGGGTATTATACCAGCGCCGATTCGCGTCCGACCGAAGGGAGGACAAATACTTTGGCGAATCGTGCGCATTAAAATCCTTATAACCCTTTGCTGCGCGGGGGATGCAGAAGATATATTCTGCAAAAAATAAAATAAGACGCAGTATGGAGGCTGATTATGCGGACAAAAAGAACAAGGAAACTATGGGCATTTCTCCTGCTTTTATGCATGATCTTCCAGCTTTCTCCTGTTTTTAGGGCAGAGGCTGCGGAGGTTTCCGAAGCTGTTTTAAATGGAGAAGAACATGCGGCGCTTTCTCTAAAAGAAATTTTTGAAAGCTATGAGCATACCGACCCAGAAGAGTTTTATCAGGGATTGGAGGAATTAAAAGAGCTTGCGGCAGAAGAAGAAACTGCGAAGGCAGCGAAAGAACTTTATGATAAGCTTGATCTTGCTTACACAAAGGCATACACAATGTGGATTATTTCCTCAACAGCGAACCGTGTGGATGCGACAAATGCGGAAATGATGGAAGAGTCTGCGTACAATACTATTTTAATTAACCAGATGCGCGACAAATTCTGTCTGTGCATCAAAGAGATTTTGGATTTGCCGGGTGTCAGCGAAATTACTGCATCTTTTACAGAGGAAGATGTAGAATTTTTTTCCGCCTACGAAGAAATGACAGAAGAACAGTTTGCTGTGGTAAGCCATGAGGAGGAGCTTCTTCAGGAGTATGCGACAAAGCAGCTTCAGGCAAATATGCTAACCATCGATGTAAACGGTACTCCAATGGGTTTTAACGATATTGAAAATGCTGCAGCGCTCGGTCAGATTGATATGAGCACTTATTTTGAAAAGCATATGGAACTGATGGATATGCAAAATGCTTTGCTGGGGGATGTTTATCTTCGTCTGGTGAAAGCGCGTCAGGAAATCGCTTCTTTACGCGGATATGATAACTATAATGATTATATGTATGAGTCTTATGGCCGCGATTATACTCCAGAAGAAATTCAGGAGTTTTGTGATTCGGTAAAAGTATATTTGTCTGAGCCATATTATTATTTGCAGAACCTTATTGATTGGAATGCAGAATGTCTGCATTTGATCTATGAGCCGGAAAAGATTTCTGAGATTCTTTCAAATTATATTCCTCAGACTTCCGAAAAGCTGCAGGACGGGCTTAACCACCTGTTAGAAAATAAACTTTATGATATCGACTATTCCGAAGTCAAAATGTCGGGAGCATTCACTACATACTTTCCATATTTCAATACAGAATGCATTGTGATGCAGCCAAATGGAAACACTTATGATCTTTTGACAATGGTGCATGAATTTGGTCATTTTAACGCGGATTACACACAGGGAAGCATGGGTTCTCTCGATGTTGCGGAAGTACAGTCACAGGGGCTGGAAATGCTGTTTATGGAGCACTATCAGGATATTTTTGGAAAAGATGCTGCCATTGTGGAAGAGTATGTTATCCTTCAGATGCTTTACTCCTTTGTTTCCGGCTGTATGAACAATGAGCTGGAGACATGGGCTTACGAGCAGGAAGACCTTACGTTGGATGCTTTGAATGCAAAGAACAAAGAGCTTTTAATGGCTTATGAACATATGCAGGAAAATACATGGCAGCTTGAGTATTACAGCAGGTCATGGGTGCAGACTCCACATTATTTTACAAGCCCATGCTACTATATCAGTTATGCTACTTCCGTTGCAGGAGCTTTTGCGATCCGCGAGCTTAATGCGAAAGATCACGATGCCGCTGTAAAGGCATATCTCAAAGTGGCGAACGCAGAGACGGATAAGGGATTTTTTGAGGTGATGGAAGATGCTGGTCTTGGCGATGTACTTGCGCCAAAAACAATTCAGTCGGTCGGGGAAGAGCTGATGGCGCATTTTGATCTCGCAAAGCGTTTTGAAGAAAAATACGCGCAGCCGGAAGAAGAGCAGAACCCGGAGAAAGAGGAAGTTTTAGAAGAACAGAAATCCTGTTATGTGCGCAAGGGCGATACGCTTGCAAAGATAGGAAGCCGTTTTAAAGTTGATTGGAAGAAAATTGCAGAATTAAACGGCATTAAGGCTCCGTACAAGATCTATGCGGGACAGAAACTGCTTCTTCCAGAAAATGCGGTGATAACTTCGGAGAAAGTGACTGTACAGAAGGGCGATACGCTTGGCAAGATTGCGGCTTCTCTTGGAATGAACTGGCAGGTACTTGCAGAACTGCTTGGTTTAAAAGCACCATATACAATCTATGAAGGTGAAGTATTAGAGTTTGCTTACTAAACAGAACAATAAAATCTTGGTAAAAAACAGGCAGAAGTCAGCATGTATGCTGGCTTCTGTTTGCTTTGAACAGCGAATATAATTTTACTATTCTTCGGCGGTATCAATAATTTGCCGAATATGGTCAGCCTCAGCCTTTGTCAGTTTTCTGTCCTTTAAAAATGCGGCGAGGAATGTTGGTATATGACCGTTGCTGGTGCGCTGAAGCAATTCCTCGCTCTCCTGATGATCTACTTCATCTTTTGTCACCAGGGAGGACACAATAGTATTTTCACTTTTGACAATTTTTTTGTCCGTCAGTTTTTTGATTACCGTGTAGGTAGTTGATTTTTTCCAGCCGAGAGATTGGTTGCAAAGAGCTACTAGGGCTGGACTTGCAATCGGTTCATGTTCCCAGAGAATACTTAAAAAACGATATTCGCTCTCAAATATTTTTTCCATGGCGATACTCCTTTCCATAGACGAATTATAATAGAACAATGACAGTTTATCATGATAGACTGGCACTGTCAATATCTTTTTCAGGTTTTTATTTTTGATTTCATTTTTTAAATATAAGCATCAAAGGAAAAGCCAGGAGTTGAGTCCGTAAATTTACAGGGCTTTTTTTATTGTCCGAAGCAGAATTTTTCTGTTTGAAACGACAAAAATAAGTTGGTTTGTGAAAGCAGAAGTTGTTTTTAATATTATTTTTTATCCGAATTCCCGTCCAGTATTCAGTTGAAATTTTATCAAATTGGTGGTAAAATATACGTTATGATCCGGTTTTTGGCTTTTGAAAAGACAAAAATGCCGGATTTACAAAAAAATTATGTAAAGATTGCTGCATCAAGCAGCGGAATGGGGTATTTGATGGCAGAGAAAAAGACAGCGGCGAAAAAGGCGGAAAAAAAAGAAAACAATAAAAACACATGGCTAAAGTATACGGAGACTGAAGTAAAAGAAGTATTTGAGGTCTGCGAGGGATACAAGGCATTTATTTCAGACTGTAAAACCGAGCGCGAGTGTGTGGATGAAGTTGTGCGCCAGGCAAAAGCGGAAGGTTACAAAGATTTGTTTTCTGTAAAAAAGGTAAAAGCGGGCGACAAGCTTTATGCGACCAATATGGGAAAAGCGGTGGTACTTTTTATCGCGGGCAGCAGTCCGCTTGAGACAGGAATGAAGATTCTTGGAGCGCACATTGATTCACCGAGAATTGATATTAAGCAAGTAGCGCTGTATGAGGACACGGAGATGGCATATCTTGACACCCATTATTACGGTGGTATCAAAAAATATCAATGGGTGACATTGCCGCTTGCGATCCATGGCGTTTTTGTCAAGAAGGACGGCACAAAAGTAACTGTGTCGATCGGTGAGAAAGAGGATGATCCAGTTGTCGGCATCAGCGACCTTTTAGTACATTTGTCTGCTGACCAGATGGAAAAGAAAGCCAGCAAAGTGATTGAGGGCGAGGATTTAAATGTAAATGTCGGCAGCATTCCTCTTGCGGATGAAGAAAAAGATGCAGTAAAAGCGAATGTGCTGAAAATTTTAAAAGAGCAGTATGATGTTGTGGAAGAAGATTTTGTCTCGGCAGAGCTTGAGGTAGTTCCGGCAGGCAAGGCGAGGGATTATGGTCTTGACCGCAGTATGGTGTACGGCTATGGACAGGATGACAGAGTGTGCGCATACACCTCGATGCTTGCAATATTCCATGCAAAGGCGGCGGAGCGCACAGCGGCATGTATTCTTGTGGATAAAGAGGAGGTTGGCAGCATCGGAGCGACCGGTATGCATTCGCGCTTTTTCGAGAATCTTGTGGCGGAACTGATGGATCGTATGGGCGATTACTCTGAGCTGAAAGTAAGACGCGCGCTTGCGAATTCGGTTATGCTTTCCTCGGATGTGTCCGCGGCGTTTGATCCAAACTATCCGTCCGTAAATGAGAGGAAGAACACCGCGTATTTTGGACGCGGGCTTGTGTTTAACAAATATACCGGGTCGCGCGGAAAAGGCGGGTGCAATGATGCGAACGCAGAGTTTATGGCGGCGATTCGCGCAGCGCTTGAAAAGAATAAAGTGGCGTTTCAGACTTCAGAACTTGGAAAGGTTGACCAGGGCGGCGGCGGAACCATCGCCTATATTATGGCGCAGTACAATATGCAGGTGATCGACAGCGGCGTGCCGGTACTGAATATGCATGCACCGTGGGAGATTACAAGCAAGTCTGATATATACGAGGCGATGAAGGGCTACGAGGCATTTTTAAAGGAGATGTAAAAAGAGATACCATCTTTTAGAGCCTTTACAACCTGACGAAAGAGCAGTCGTCAGGTTGTAAAAAGAGGTCTGAATGTATGGCAGAACGTCCGGGGAACAGGTTATGGAACAGATAAAAATACAGTATCTTGACGATACGATTGAGCGCCTGCGCTATATCGACGGAAAATCCGACTGGATCGACCTGCGTGCGGCAAAGGAGGTAAAGCTTTGCGCGGGGGAGTTTAAATTGATTCCTCTGGGGGTTGCAATGCAGCTGCCCGCAGGTTATGAGGCGCATATTGTGCCGCGAAGCAGCACCTACAAAAATTTCGGTATTATTCAGACAAACCACACTGGAATTATCGATCATTCCTACTGCGGACCGAATGATTGGTGGTATATGCCTGCCTATGCCCTGCGCGATACGGTGATTTATAAAAATGATCGAATCTGCCAGTTTCGCATTGTAGAAAATCAGCCGCAGCTTGTGTTTGACGAGGTAAAACAACTTGACGGGACAGACCGCGGGGGGATTGGAAGCACCGGCGTAAAATAACACTGCAAAGATGCAGTGAAATAACGAAAACTTATACCAAATATAAAAAATATTGATTTTACTTATGGATTATTTTGGTGTATAATGCAAAAGTAATAGGAGAGGCATTGTAGCGGACTGTTACAATGCCTTTGATATTGTAGCCAGTCAATTTGCAGACAGGAGGAAGTTACATGGTAAGAGCTATTGTAGGAGCAAACTGGGGAGACGAAGGAAAAGGTAAAATTACAGATATGCTTGGAGAAACCTCAGACATTATCGTGCGTTTTCAGGGCGGGAGCAATGCAGGACACACGATTATCAACGAGTATGGCAAATTCGCGCTCCATCTATTGCCGTCCGGCGTATTTTATAAACACACGACAAGCATTATTGGAAATGGGGTGGCGCTAAATATTCCATACCTTTGCAAAGAGATACAATCCATTGTAGATCGCGGTGTGCCAAAGCCAAAGATTCTTGTCTCAGACCGCGCGCAGATTATGATGCCTTATCATATTTTGTTTGACGAGTATGAGGAGGAACGGTTAGGCAAAAAGTCGTTTGGCTCTACAAAATCGGGAATTGCACCATTTTATTCCGATAAATATGCAAAGATCGGCTTTCAGGTTTCCGAGCTTTTTAACGAAACGCTGTTAAAAGAAAAGATTGAGCGCGTATTGGAGCAGAAAAATATTCTGCTTGAATATATGTATCATAAGCCAAAACTTGATCCAGAAGAGATGTATCAAACTTTGATTGGTTATCGGGATATGGTAAAGCCTTATGCAGCAGATACTGCCCTGTTTTTGCACGATGCGTTGAAGGAGGGAAAGACAGTGCTGCTTGAGGGGCAGCTTGGCACCTTAAAAGATCCGGATTTCGGCATTTATCCGATGGTGACTTCCTCCTCAACCTTGGCGGCTTACGGGGCAATCGGCGCAGGTATTCCGCCTTATGAAATCAAAGATATTATCTGTGTGGTAAAAGCGTATTCATCGGCAGTCGGAGCAGGTGAGTTTGTCAGCGAAATTTTTGGCGACGAGGCAGATGAACTGAGAAAACGCGGCGGGGATGCCGGAGAATTTGGCGCGACAACAGGCAGACCAAGACGGATGGGATGGTTCGACGCGGTGGCGACGCGCTACGGATGCAGAATGCAGGGGGCTACGGAGGTGGCTTTGACGGTTCTTGACGTACTTGGTTATCTCGACGAACTGCCAGTGTGCGTCGGCTATGAAATTGACGGTGAGATAACGAAGGATTTCCCGGTTACAGCAAAACTTGCAGGGGCGAAGCCTGTGTACAAAAAGCTGCCGGGATGGAAATGCGATATCCGGGGAATCAAAAACTACGATCAGCTTCCAGAAAATTGCAGGAACTATATTGAATTTATTGAAAAAGAGATCGGCGTGCCAGTTACAATGGTATCAAATGGACCAGGCAGAGGTGAGATTATCCGCCGGTGAGAAAAATTAAAATCGATCTTGGAATATAACCATCTTTCAGATTAGAATACCGCTTGTTTTTGCTGTATTTGCTTTTTATGAAAAGGAATGGTTTTGTACAATGCCGGAACAAAAATATTTCAAACAGGCGCTGGCTAATTTCGCTTTTGATATGGCGGGCGGCGATGCGGTCCGCCATCTGGCAGACCGCGGCTGTACAGTGAAACAGATTATGAAACTTCTGACTTTTCCGATGCCTTACGAGAAAGTTAGAGAGATTGTATGGAAGCACTTGACCGACACGGAAGTTATTCTTCAAAAAGAGCCGGGAAGCAAAGAACAAAAGACAGCGGGAACTTATATAAAAGAGTACGATGCGTTTGGCAAGCCAAGCTTTCGGTTTTCTCCTTCCGGCAGCGATAAAGAAATCGTTTCTTTCCGGGAAATAAAATTTGAAGGGACGCATAAGATAAACCGGGAGGATGGATTAAAAATACAACAAGAAATTTTTAGAGCCAGAGAACAAGAATTTTTTGATTACCTTACGAAAAAATGTAGAGAAAATGGGGAAGAAAAATCTTATATTTCCTGTAATTTTAGATTGTATTATACAAAAAAAGATCTTTTTAAGCAAGAAAGCTCTGAGCAGAAAGAATGTTTAAAAGAGTTGTCTTTGCTTGACACAAATCAGCAGGACTATATTTTAGGACTGCCGTGGGAGAGCGGTCTATGTTATCACAGAATGGACCGCCGTATCAGAGAAATTACAGCGAAACTATACGCGGGCGGAGCGTGGAATGGAACATGCTATTTTTTAAAATCAGAAGAGAAAGTGATTTTTTTGTAAATCTTCGGGCATTTTTCCGACGCGATTCCACTTTTTAAGTTTTTTTTTCAACAGCAAAAATAAAGAAAAAGGCTGCTGCAATTAGGATTATCCTATAAAAATAAAACAAAATTTATTATAGGAAAATACCCGTTTGCAGCAGTCCTTTTCTTTTATGGTGTACCAGTTTTTTTATTTGGCATTGATATTATTTTTTTGTATTTGCTTCCATCATTGCGCGCACTTTCAGCGAAAGTCCAAACAGGTTGATAAAGCCCTCCGCGTCGTGGTGGTCGTACAGATCGCCGGTGGTAAAAGAAGCGATGCTTTCATTGTAGAGGGAGTACGGGGAAGTAGTTCCCTGCTTGATAATATTGCCCTTGTAGAGCTTTACCTTGACTTCGCCGGTCACATACGTTTGTGTTGATTCAACAAACGCCTGCAATGCCTCGCGCAGAGGAGTGAACCATTTTCCCTCGTATACAACATCGGCAAATTTATCTCCGATCCCTTTTTTGTATGCAAGAGTGTCGCGGTCAAGAATCAGCTCCTCCAACTGTGTGTGCGCTTCCATAAGAATCGTGCCGCCAGGAGTTTCATAAACGCCGCGCGATTTCATACCGACAACACGGTTTTCTACAATATCGACAATGCCGATGCCGTTTCTGCCGCCGATGGTATTTAATTCTGCAATAATTTCCGACGCTTTCATTTTTTTGCCGTTTAGAGCGACCGGCGCACCTTCCTCGAATGTAAGAGAGATTATTTCACCTTCCTCCGGCGCTTTTTCCGGGGAGACGCCAAGTACAAGAAGATGGTCGTAATTCGGAGCGTTTGCCGGATCTTCCAACTCCAAACCTTCATGGCTGATATGCCAGAGATTGCGGTCGCGGCTGTAGCTGTGGCTTGCGTCAAACGGAAGATCAATTCCGTGCGCGTGACAATATTCAATTTCATCCTCGCGCGACTGCATCTTCCAGGTATCATTGCAGCGCCATGGAGCAATAATTTTTAAATCAGGGGCGAGAGCTTTAATGCCAAGCTCAAAGCGAACTTGGTCGTTGCCCTTGCCGGTAGCGCCATGACAGATTGCGACAGCGCCTTCCTTGCGGGCGATCTCAACAAGTTTTTTTGCAATTACCGGGCGGGCCATTGAGGTGCCAAGCAGATATTTATTTTCGTAGACTGCTCCAGCCTTTACACACGGAAGCACATACTCGTCCACAAATTCATCCGTGATATGCTCAATATAAAGTTTTGCAGCACCGGAGAGTTTTGCGCGCTCCTCAAGCCCGTCAAGTTCGTTGCCCTGACCAACATCGATACAGCAGCAGACTACTTCGTAGTCATAATTTTCTTTTAACCATGGAATAATTGCAGTAGTGTCAAGTCCGCCGGAGTAGGCGAGAATTACTTTATCTTTCATAAATGCCCTCATTTCTGCGCTGCTTTTTCGCGTTTCAAGTTTGCGGATGCAGCGCGGACACAAACTTGTGAGTGAAAGATTTTTGAAACCTTTCATTCTTATTTTTCTCAGTTGAGACTTTTTATTTTAAGCATGTTCGTATGCTTTTATAAATATACATCATTTTGTTTGAATATGCAAGTAGGGAAATAAGTAAAGATTTATAAAAAATATAGAAATAAGACAGACAACGAATTTGTTTGTATTTAGAAATGGAAAATTATATTCAACGATATCAAAAACAAGAAAATAAAGAAGGTGATTCCGATTATTTGTTTATATCGAGAATAAATAGACAAGTAAAAAAGATAATTTTGTGTCTGCGGTTTAACATAAAGTTGTTTATATTATAGAAAGGGGATTTTTTATGATTTATACTGTGACATTTAACCCTGCAATCGACTATGTAGTTCAGGTGGAGGAATTGAAAAAGGGCAGTATCCATCGTTCAATTTCTGAGATTATATTGTGCGGGGGCAAAGGGATCAATGTATCACTGGTTCTTGCAGAATTTGGAATTCGCTCAAAAGCACTCGGTTTTATCGCTGGGTTTACAGGAAAAGAAATTGAACGGATGGTGCGGGAACAGGGAGTGGAAACAGATTTTGTAGAACTGAAAAACGGGTGTTCCCGAATTAATATAAAGCTTCGATCGCTGGAAAAAGAGAGCGGTGAAACGGATATTAACGGGCAGGGACCAACGATTTTGGAGGAGGAAGTTCAGCAGCTTTATAATAAACTGGACAAGCTGAAAGAGGGAGATCTGCTGATACTTGCCGGAAGCGTTCCGAACAGTCTGCCAGACAGTATCTATGAAAAAATTTTAACCAGAATTTCAGGAAAAGGAATCAGGGTTATTGTAGATGCAGCAAAAGATTTGCTGCGAAATGTATTAAAATATCAGCCGTTTTTGATAAAGCCAAATCATAATGAGCTGGAAGAATTGTTTGGGGTTACATTGAAAACTTCTGAAGATATTGTAGAGTACGCTTCGAAATTAAAGGAGATGGGCGCGAAAAACGTACTTGTTTCTATGGCGGAGAACGGCGCGGTGCTGCTGGATGAAAACGGGCAGATTCTTTGGTGCAATGCCTGCAAAGGAACCGTAAAAAATTCGGTCGGCGCGGGGGATTCCATGGTAGCAGGTTTTGTTGCAGGGATGCGAAACGGTGACTATAAGTATGCGCTGAAGCTGGGAACAGCAGCAGGCGGCGCCGCTGCATTCTCGGACGGTCTTGCAGAAAAAGATAAAATTTTTGCGCTGTTGGAGCAGTTAAGTTAAAAGTATTTTATTTAGAGAATTTACAAAAAATAGAAAATCGATTTTTGATTTTTTTAGGTTTTTAAAAAGTTTTTGAAAAGTTTATATATTTTTTGTTGTTTTTTGGATACCTAAGATATATCATTTTGCCTATCAAAACCCAATGACTTCCAAGAATTTGGTAGATTGTACTAAAAAGTTTTTGATTTTATCGCGGTTTGGCAGCTTGGGATAAACGGGAAAAAAGATAGGAGAGGATATCCAAAATGATAAGTTTTTTTAAACGGTACAAACATGCATGGACTTTACTTTATGTGGGAATCTATCTAACATGGTGGACGCTGCTGGGACGTTTGACAGCAAATAATTTTAATCTGGTACATACGGCGCTGGACGATAAAATTCCATTTTGCGAGTGGTTTATTATTCCGTATTATCTCTGGTTTCCATACATTGTGATTGTGGTCGCGTACTTTTTCTTTTTTGCAGAGAAGAGAGAGTACTATCAGTTGGCAGCATTTTTGTTTATCGGAATGACAATCGCTTTAATTACTTATACAATTTGGCCAAACGGTATCAACTTTCGGGCGGATTTGGACGCGCTGGGACGTGATAATATATGGATCAGCCTGACACGTTTTATTTATGAGAACGATCCATCGACAAATTGCTGTCCAAGCATCCACTGTTTTAATTCCATTGCAGTTTGTGTCGGTATCAATAAGTGCAAATCGCTGAAATCAAAAAAAGTGCTGCGCGTGGGTTCTATTATTTTATCCGTGTCCATTTGTCTTTCCACGGTGTTTGTAAAACAGCACTCCGCGATCGATGTATTTTGGGCTATTGTGCTTGGGGCGGTTATGTATATTGCTGCATATCTTGTGCCAGAGCAGATTTTAGATAAAAAAAGAATTCAAACAGAAGCATAGAATGATGAAAAAATATGAAAAAAAAATCAAGGGATCTATTTCAATTTGAATCTGAATTGATAAAAAGATGCGGTGTATCACAGCAGAATTTTCATAAAGTGAGTGCTGCTCAGTGGAAAAGTATATACCAGGTAATTACAGATATTTATGCGGACAAAACAAAAACATGGAAAAATGGTCTGCATTGGGCGAATATCAATGGATACAGCCCTAAAAGTATGAAAAGATTTTTGGGATGTTATCCTGTTGATTATGCAGCGTGGTTTTATCTTCTGCCTCAAATAATATCCGATCGTAATATGGTTTATTTTTTGATTGATAAGGGGAATTGTGATTGGCATGTTGGGGAGGAATTCTGGATTTTTGAAAGTTATATTCCTGAACTGATCAAAGTGCTCCATACATTAAACCACACAGCCTTTCTTGACCGCGGATGGCTGGACTATTATATTGTTTCTAAAAAATTTCGGTGGATAATCGGGTTTAATCATCATGATATTATTTCGTGTGTGGGAGAGGAACTGAATCTTGATTGTCTCAAAAAGAAGTGACAAAAATATCAGACAGGTCCTATAAAAATCCGCGGTAAATTTTGGCGCTTCTAAGTTGCAATCATTTCCAGAATGTGATATGATAAACCCGGTTGAAGAAAGAATAAAAATGTAAATAGTTTGTTTGCATCAGCAAAAAGGCGTGCGGCAGATTTCTTAATTATTAAGAAATTGTTGTTAAATTTAAAAATTTATTGTTTTGTTTTTGTAATGTAAGTGCAGAGTATGAAAACCTTGTTCTGGAAAGGAAAAATGCAGAGATCCAGGCATTATGCCTTATCCGGGATAAGGTTTTTGTTTTTTTAGGTTTTGCCGAGAAAAAAAATAATTTTGTGCTGCATTTGCCGCCAGGCAGCGGAATGTGAGGAATTATGGGATATCGTTTGATTTTGGCGTCGGCGTCGCCAAGGCGGAGGGAAATTCTTTCCCAGGCTGGTATTGCATACAATGTGATTCCATCCGAGTTTAACGAGAGAGAAATTATGGAGAAAGAACCAGAAAACTATGTAAAAAAACTTGCTTTGGCCAAGGCAAAGGAAGTATACCAAAGGCTGTTTGCAGGGGAAAATAACAAAAAGCTCGACGATAAATTTGTTTTTGAGAATAGAGAAAATGATTTTCGTTTGGAATCCCTTGTTGTACTTGGCGCGGATACCGTAGTTGCGCATTGCGGAAATATTTTAAATAAACCGTCAGACCGCAAGGATGCAGCTGAAATGCTAAAAAAACTTCAGGGCAGTATGCATGAGGTCTATACAGGAGTTGCACTTTTATACAAAAATGTGGATGGAGAGGAAAATATAAAAAATTTTGCAGTAAAAACACAGGTGTGTTTTTATCCAATGACAACACAGGAGATTGAAAATTATCTGGATTGCGAAGAATATGCAGACAAGGCAGGAGCTTATGCAATTCAGGGAAAAATGGCAGCTTATATTCGGGAGATACACGGCGATTATTATAATGTTGTGGGACTTCCGCTGTCCGCGGTTGTACAGGAGTTAAAACAATTAAAAATTGAGCTTTACAGCTGTGCATTCTAAAGTTTATAAGGATTAGATTGCCGCGTGCGCGGTAAAATGTTTTTCTGCACAAGGCAGCAAGGGAAATTTTTCAGGAAAAATACTTGCATATTATACAGTAGAGATGTATAATTATAAGACCAATTTAGAGAAAGGACATGGTTGTGTTATGATAAAAGCGGGAATTATCGGATCGACCGGATACGCAGGACAGGAGTTAGTGCGGCTGCTTATGCAGCATCCGCAGGCAGAAGTTGTCTGGTACGGCTCAAAAAGTTATATTGGAAAAAAATATTATGAAGTGTTTCACAATATGTTTGAAATCGTGGATGATACATGCTTGGATGACAATATGGAGGAACTTTCTTCGCAGGTGGATGTTATTTTTACGGCGACGCCGCAGGGATTGTGTGCTTCTCTTGTCAACGAGGAAGTACTTTCCAAAGTTAAAGTGATCGATTTGTCCGCAGATTTCCGCATAAAAGATGTGTCCGTCTATGAAGAATGGTACGGAATAAAACATGCAAATCCACAATTTATTCAGGAAGCTGTCTATGGACTTTGTGAGATTAACCGCGAAAAAATAAAAGGCGCCAGACTTTTGGCAAACCCAGGCTGTTACCCGACCTGTTCGATACTTTCGATCTATCCGCTGCTCAAAGAGGGAATGATCGACGCGGACACAATTATTATCGATGCAAAATCTGGAACTTCCGGTGCAGGGCGCTCCGCAAAAACAGCAAATCTCTACTGTGAAGTCAATGAAAATATAAAAGCTTACGGAGTAGCCAGTCACAGGCATACGCCGGAGATTGAAGAACAACTTGGGATTGCAGCAGGAAAACAATTTGTTCTTAATTTTACGCCGCACCTGGTTCCGATGAACCGGGGAATTCTGGTGACTGCCTACGCAAATGTAAAAGGTGATGCGACAAAGGAAGAAATCCGCGCGGTGTACGAGGACTATTATAAAGATGAAAAGTTTGTCCGCGTGCTGGAAACAGGGGTATGTCCAGAGACAAGATTTGTTGAGGGAAGCAACTATGTCGATGTCAATTTCAAACTGGATACCCGCACAAAGCGCGTGGTTATGATGGGCGCGATGGATAACCTTGTCAAAGGGGCAGCTGGACAGGCAGTGCAGAATATGAATTTGATGTTTGGATTGCCGGAGACGATGGGGTTAGAGCTGGTTCCGGTATTCCCGTAAAGAAATACGAGAAATCTCCTGCTTTTTTATGTAAAGCTCTGTGCAGGGGAAATATTTCAAAAAGCAGTACACGCAAATAGAGGCTCGATAAAAATAACAGTGCTGTAAGTGGGAGATTTTATCTTTGAAATGAACCATGGAAAAAGAGAAGGGAAATGGTATGGAAATCAGAGTGATGACAGCAGACGATTATCCGCAGGTGTACGCGCTGTGGATGAGTATTCACGGTTTTGGTATTCGAAGCCTGGATGATTCAAGAGAGGGCGTAGAAAAATTTTTAAAACGAAACCCGACAACAAGCGTTGTGGCTGTCGAGGACAATAGAGTGATCGGTGCGATTTTGTGCGGGCATGATGGAAGACGGGGCTGTTTTTACCATGTTTGTGTGGCGGAAGATAAAAGGAAGCGCGGCATCGGCAAGAAGATGGCAACGTTTGCAATGAGGGCGCTGCAGCAGGAAGGCATCAATAAAGTATCGCTGATTGCGTTTTCCTCGAATAAGGTTGGCAATCAATTTTGGAGGAGCGTTGGGTGGACGTTCCGCGATGATTTAAATTATTATGATTTTACATTAAATGAAGCAAATATTACAAAGTTTAATCGATAAAATAATTTTGGAGGGTTTGTTTGATGGAGAGAATCGATGGCGGAGTAACCGCGGCGCAAGGCTTTCAGGCAGCTTGTGCGGCAGCGGGAATCAAATATGAAAAAAGAGTGGATATGGCGATGCTGTACAGCACTGTGCCATGTATTTGTGCAGGTACATTTACAACAAATATTGTAAAGGCCGCTCCGGTTGTATGGGATCAGAAGATTGTAAAGGAGGTAGGAAGCGCACAGGCGGTTGTTGTCAATGCGGGGATTGCAAATGCATGTACCGGATCAGAAGGCATGAAATGCTGCGAGGAAACCGCGCGCGCCGCGGCAGAAGAACTTTCTATTTCGGCGGATACCGTGTTGGTGGCTTCGACCGGTGTGATTGGAATGGGACTTCCAATGGAGAAAATCAAAGCGGGCATTCGGATGATGAAGCCGTTGCTCTGTGATACAATAGAAGCGGGAACCGCAGCGTCAAAAGCGATTATGACGACCGACACACACAACAAAGAAATTGCGGTTTCTTTTACAGTTGGAGGAAAAACCGTAACGCTTGGAGGTATGTGCAAAGGCTCCGGTATGATACATCCTAATATGTGTACAATGCTTGGATTTTTAACTACAGATTTGGCGATTGACAGAGAACTTTTACAGGAAGCACTCAGCGAAGATATCAAGGACACATTTAATATGGTGACAGTGGACGGAGATACTTCAACAAATGATACCGTATTGCTTTTGGCAAATGGTCTGGCAGGAAATCCAAAAATTACAGAAAAAAATCAAGATTATTATGAATTTGTCAAAGCCTTGCGCACAGTAGATGAATTTCTTGCAAAAAGTATGGCGGCGGACGGCGAGGGCGCGACAAAACTTTTTGAAGTGAACGTGATTCATGCGCAGGACAAAGCGCAGGCGGTGACGCTTGCAAAATCGGTTGCTTCCTCAAGTCTTGTAAAAACAATGGTGTACGGCAATGATGCAAACTGCGGCAGAATTTTCTGTGCGATGGGTTATTCCGGGGAGCAGTTTGATCCAAAAAAGGTTGATTTATATATTGAATCAAAAGAAAAAGGGAAGCTTAAATTGGCGGAAAATGGTATGGTGTTAAAGTTTTCCGAGGAATTGGCAAAAGAAATATTGTCTGCAAAGGAAGTAACTGCAATCGCGGATGTAAAGGCGGGAGATGCCTGCGCTACCGCATGGGGCTGCGATTTGACGCACGGATATATTGATATCAATGCGGATTACCGCTCATAAATACCCGCTGCAAAGTTCTGGGAATTTATATTTTTTGTTTTTTTAATTTTGCAGTATTAATATATAGAAAAAAGTCTAATAAGAAAAGAGGATAAGTACAAATATTATGGATAAAGGAATGGTAAAGACGATTGCAAAGGCAGAAACATTGATTGAAGCTCTACCATATATACAGAAATTTAATAATAAGATTGTTATTGTAAAATACGGCGGGAGCGCGATGCTTGACCCAGGATTGCAGATGAATGTAATCAAAGATGTCGCGCTGTTAAAGCTGGTTGGTATGAAGCCGATTATCGTTCATGGCGGCGGCAAGGAAATTACAAAGTGGGTCGGGCTGCTTGGGCATGAAGCGAGATTTATTGAAGGGCTGAGAGTGACGGACGAAGTGACGATGGAAGTTGCAGAGATGGTGCTTGGGCGCGTGAATAAAAACCTTGTACAGCTGCTGCAGCAGCTTGGGGTAAAGGCGGCGGGAATCTGCGGAAAAGACGGCAATACACTGGTTGTAGAAAAGAAACTTGCCAGCGGGCAGGATATCGGTTTTGTCGGAAATGTGACAAAGGTTGATACGGACTTAATCAACACACTGCTCGCAAATGATTTTATTCCTGTGATTGCTCCGATTGGACTTGGAGCGGACGATTATCACGCCTACAATATCAATGCGGATGATGCTGCGTGTGCGGTTGCAAGGGCAGTTGGAGCAGAAAAGCTGGCGTTCCTTACCGATATCGAAGGAGTTTACCGCGACCCGGCAGATAAAGAATCCTTGATTTCCGTGCTGACGCTGGAGGAGGCTTATGCATTGATGGAAGATGGAGTCATTGGGGGCGGTATGCTGCCAAAACTAAAAAATTGCATTGAGGCAGTAAAAAACGGAGTGTCCCGCGTGCATATTTTAGATGGTCGCCTGGAGCATTGTCTGCTTCTGGAATTCTTTACAAACAAGGGAATTGGAACAGCGATTATCAACGATACATCGATTTTATATGATAATGAAGTGTAACAGCTGGCGGCATTCGAAAACTTGTGAAAGGAAGAGATGGAATGGATTCAAAACAGTGGATAGAAAATGCAGATCAGGTTTTCATGCATACTTACGGGCGTTATCCGGTTGTGCTTGACCATGGCGAAGGCGTTTATCTGTATGATTTGGAGGGAAAAAAATATTTGGATTTCGGGGCCGGTATTGCAGTGTTTGCGTTTGGCTACGGGAACAAAAAATATAACGATGCATTAAAAGAACAGATCGATAAGCTGATTCATACCTCAAATTATTTTTACAATGTGCCTGCTGCAAAAGCGTGCGAAACTATTACAAAGATAACAGGAATGGATCGTGTATTTTTAACGAACAGCGGAACGGAGGCTGTGGAAGGCGCAATTAAGCTGGCGCGAAAAATGTATTATAAAAAACATGGCAGCGCGGACGGCGAGATTATCGCGATGAATCATTCCTTTCACGGCAGAAGTATGGGCGCGCTCTCGGTGACAGGAACACCAAAATACAGGGAGCCGTTTGGCGGAATTAACGGTATTCTATTTGCTGATTATAATAATTATAAGGATATCGCATCGAAAGTGACAGAAAAAACTTGTGCCATTATTATGGAAACGGTGCAGGGCGAAGGCGGGTTAAATCCTGCAGAGAAAGAGTTTTTATCCAAAGTGCGCGCGCTGTGTGGTGAAAAAGAAATTCTTTTGATCTTGGATGAGATTCAGTGTGGTATGGGGAGAACAGGCACAATGATGGCATACGAGCAGTATGATGTTATGCCGGATGTTGTGACGCTTGCAAAAGCACTTGGATGCGGCGTTCCAGTCGGTGCATTTGCAGCGCGCGGGGAGGCGGCAAATGCGCTTGTACCGGGGGATCACGGCAGTACTTACGGCGGAAATCCGCTTGCGGCGGCGGCAGTCAATATTGTGTTTGAACTTTTTAAATCCGAAAAAGTTCTGGAGAATGTATCGAGAGTTTCAAATTATCTTACCCGTGCATTTGACAATCTTGTGCAGAAGTATGATTGTATAAAAGAAAGGCGCGGTCTTGGATTAATGCAGGGATTAAAGTTTGACCAGTCCGTTGGAAAAATTATTCAGACCGCGATGGAAAAAGGACTGATTACATTTTCCGCAGGCAGCGATATCATCCGTTTTGTACCGCCGTTAATCATAAAAGAACAGCATATTGATGAGATGCTTGACATTCTTGAGGAGAGTATCCGGGAGAACATATAGTGAAGAATTTGTGGTATAAAGTAATAAGCATAGCTGTTTTGATTGCGGTGGTGGTATGTTCGCTTGTCCTCGGAAATTATTATCCGTTTCAGAGGGAATTTCTCGCCGCATACCTGGCAGCAGAGGCGGCGCATTTATGCCTGTACTTGATTGGCGGTCAGTATATTAGCAAAAATTCATCAAAAGATCCATCGAAATTTGATGTTAAGATGCCTGGCGGATTTTTGATTGGCCGTATCAGCGGGAAATCGGAAAAAGACAAGAACAATCAAACTTGGCGGTACTTGTGGGCGGCAAGAATATTTTCCGGTTTTGTCGAGCTTGTGATTCTTATTGCAAGACCTGATTTCTTTCAGGCGAATATTCTTATGTCCGCCGGTATGATTGCCGTATTTTTTACAATTTTACTGCATTTTTTTCGCGTGATAAAACGTGGGAAAAATGCGGGAAAGAAAAAAAGAAATGGAATGAAAATAATCATCTTTACAGCGGCAGTGGTTATTTATCTGTTAGCAGGTGTGCTGATTACCGGATTTCAGCAGCCGGGCATCAGCGATGAATTTATAAAAAGTTTTCAGACAGAAAGTTTTTATGGAAACGGTGAATTTACAGACCGGGCGGTGATCATTGAAGATAACAATGAAGCGCTTATCGAGCGGGTAAGACTGATAAAAAGTGCCAAGGAACAAATTCTTTTTTCCACGTTTGATTTCCGGTCGGATCTAAGCGGGAAAGTGGTGTTGGCGGCACTGCTGGATGCGGCGGAGCGCGGCGTTAAAGTTCAGATTGTTGTGGACGGCGTGTCTGGAAGGCTGCGGATGGGGCAAAATCCATACTTTTTCGCACTTTCTTCGCACAAAAATGCAGAAATACGAATTTACAGCCGGATAAACCTGTTAGCTCCGTGGAAATTGATGGGAAGAATGCACGATAAGTATATTATTGCAGACAACAGAGCCTATATTCTTGGCGGGCGCAATTCTTTTTCTTATTTTTTGGGCGAATGGCCAGGGCATAAAAATTATGACAGAGACGTTCTTGTCTACAACGCCGGAGGCAAAAAAGAAAGTTCGATTTATCAGGTGGAAGCTTATTTTTATGAAATCTGGAATCTGGATTGTATGAGCGTGTTTCATAATTCCAGCCGGACGGCAAAACGCGCCAGTGTAGAACGAGCGGCGAACGAATTAAGGCAGATTTATAAAGAGTATCTGACGGAATATCCGGCAGCAGCGATAGAAGCGGACTATCATGCGATAACTTACCCGACAAAGAAAATTACGTTGCTTGCAAATCCAACAACGCCATATGCAAAAGAACCCACCGTGTTTTATGCGCTGGCAGGGCTGATGGAACAGGCAAAAAAGAGTGTGACAATCCATACTCCCTATATTATCAGCAATGATATTATGTACGATACATTTGCAGAAATTGCAGAAAAAGTACCGGAAGTAATTATGATGACAAATTCCGTTGCAAATAATGGAAATCCGTTTGGCGCGGGTGATTACCGTGCAAATATCGGAAAAATTCTGAATACCGGCATGTCTTTGTACGAGTATGAGGGAGGAGTATCCTACCATGGAAAAAGTATTGTAATTGACGATAATCTTTCGGTGGTAGGTTCCTTTAATATGGATATGCGCAGCGTCTATCTTGACACGGAGCTGATGCTGGTGATTGACAGCGAGCAGGTCAATGCGCAGTTGAGAGAATGTCTCTCGCGCTACGAGAAGGAATGCGGAATTGTACAGCCGGACGGCACGCGGATTTATCCAGAAGGAGTAACGCCGCAAAAAGTGACAAGAGAAAAAAATATCAATATGGCATTGCTGTATGGGCTGCTTCGCTGGGCAAGACGGCTTTTGTAAAACGGTTGCTGGAAAAAAGAAAGTATGGTATAATATCCGCGAAAAGCAAAACGAATAAGTTAATTGTTTAAACTGCGGAAACTGCTTTTTGTTTCTGGCAGTTTAAACAATTAACTTATGAGCGCGCAACGCGACCGAAAAACCGCAGCGCAGCAAGGTTTTGAGGTTTTGCT
>CAMUAR010000031.1 GCA_947086895.1 uncultured Lachnospiraceae bacterium
CTCTCTCCTAGAAGGTTTCGCGGTCGCACACGCCCGCAAACCCTTCTGTGTGCGTTCCGTGTTCCTGCTGTTTTTTCAGTTCCGCAGGAACTCTTCCCGCACACTCTCTCCTAGAAGGTTTCGCGGTCGCACACGCCCGCAAACCCTTCTGTGTGCGTGTTCCGTGTTCCTGCTGTTTTTTTTAGTTCCGCAGGAACTCTTCACACACACTCTTTCCTAGAAGAATTCGCGGTCGCACACGCCCGCAAATCCTTCTGCGTGTGTTCCATGTTCCTGCTGTTTTTTTTAGTTCCGCTTTCATCCTTCTCGCGCCCTTTTCTTTGGAAGGTTTTTTGTCTGCTTCGCATCCTAAAATCCTTCTGGCGCGCTTCGGACTCCGCTGTTTTTTATTTTTTTGGTATAATTCGGAACAATTTTGGCTGAGCGGCTTCCAATTGGATTTCAAAGTCGCCTGTTATTTTTTCTGTTTCTTTTGACCATAAATCATACATCTCATATTCTGCAGATGGGTCAAGCCCAATCCGTTCCGAATTTACCTTTATTGTTTTCGCTTTGTTATTGCTAAAATTAAATACTGCAAGATAAAGCGCATCTTCACTTTCTTCATAGCTGATAAAGGCATCGCAGGCGGCGTCTTTTGTGTTGCCCTCCACCGGGCGAAATGCCACGTTTCGTTTTGCCACCGCATTAATTTCCTCGCAGGTCAGCATTTCTATCGCCCGCTTTCTCGCTTCTTTAATTCGAAAATCATCGCTGTCAATCAGCATTGTCCCAGCAATTGCTGCTGATATATACCGACTTAATCCTTCATTGTATAAAATTGCATTTTTATGATTAAAACTATTATATAATACAATATGATCTGGATCATTAAATGGGTAGATTGTACCGTTTATCCACCAGCCGTAAGTAAGGGAATTTAACATATATTCCGTATTGTCGATTGTTCCAAACACATCGCAGGAAATTCTTCTGCTGTGTGCATACTGACTTGGGAACAGCGGTGCAATGGAAAAGCTGATAAAAAATTCCTGATTTTCTAATTTTTCTCCGAGAATTTCATGAATCTGCTGCATTCCATAATTGTAAGCCTGTGTTCCTGTTGTAATATCTTTATTGTAAAATACGCCTTCTCTTGCTCCATGACTCATAAAGTCCATTTTCACATAAGAAAATCCCCATTCCTGAAAGCGTTTTAACTGGTATTCCAAGTTCATAATGGTTCCCGGATGAGTTGGATCAACGGATACCCCGCCGTCCACTGCCGGTAAAATTGTTCCTTTTTCATCTTTCAGTACAATATCCTGCCAACTGTAGGTATTATTGGTTCCTGGAACGGTTCCCGCTGTATATCCTCCGCCCCAGTATGTAAACGGCGTCATATAAATACCTGGTATCTGCCCATTATCTCTGACATGCTGCGCTGCATCCTTCAATTCTTTCTCGGTCAAATTATCCCAAAAAGAATCAAAGTTAATATAGACAATACCATCTTCACTAAAACTATGATCTTGTAAATTCTCCTTGACAAAATCAGAAGAATCGGTATAGGTCGCGTAACTTACTTTGTCAGCCACAGCAGACCAGCTGTTCCATCCCATCGGAATTCCCTTATCCCAGGCAAGCGGCGGCGCAATTACCGCATTTGCTTTTCCGTAAGCTTCCATCCCGTCCCGGTAATCATCGTAAAAACCAAGGAATATTTTTGGAGAGGTAACTTCTTTTCCCGAAACAAAACCATGTGGTAAACTGTCCCTGGTAATTGCAGAATTTGCACCGCCGTAGATGGAAAATTCTATTGTGGCGTCAATTCCGCCCTGTTTTGCTTTAATTCCTGTTTTCCAAGTATCATGTGTTACAGAGCCTGCGATTATCCCTTTTCTTTCTGTATTATCAAAAATCGCTGTTACTTCATAACTTTCGCTTGCGGCAATCAACGGCATGGACGAATAGCGAATAAATGCATCATTGTCATAAGGTGTAAAAAGGAAACGCACATCTTCTCCTGTTACAGAAAGAACATTGGTTTTATAATCTCCTTTGCATGCATACACTGGCGCAATATAATTGGTGGAAATTTCTTCTTCTGTACTGGTAGATAAAACTGCTTCACACAAAAAATACGGAAGTTCTTTATAAAAAGAATAGCACTGAGTTAAATTGATTTTTTCTCCTTTGTTTTCTATGCGTATCTGCATTCCTTCACCGAAACCATCGGATAATTCCGATACTGTAATGCTGTTTTCTCCATCGCGCTTTAGTTCTTTACTGGCAAGTTCCTCACCGTCTTTTAAAACTGCTTTTGCGTACACTTCAGACAATAAAGGCATTTCTTCTTGCTGTGTAAAAATCTGCGCTGTTCCTGTATTTACATTGTACTCCAAACGCATCTTTCCATTTGTAAAAATCCAACTCTCATTTTTTTGCTCTGCGAAAAGAGAATCTTTTTCATACAGCATTCTTTCCTGCATTGATATTATATTTTCTTTTGTATCTTGCTCTGGTGTTTTTTCATCCGTTTCTACACCCTTTGTTGGCTCTGAATTCTCCTCTAAATTTGTCGGTTCTTCTGTTCCTGATACTTCTGGCGTCGGTTCTATTCCCGTTTTTTCGCCGCATCCAGCAAAAATTAGTCCTGTGCATAAGCTTGCCGACAACAAAGAAATTATTTTTTTCTTCTTTTTCATTCCAACCTCCCCGCCCCTTACAAGAGTCAGAAAACAGGATATCCTTTTTCCTGCTCTATTTTTAAATTTTCTGTACAAAATATTTTTCTCTTATACAATGATAATTTTCTTAAAATACAGATTAAGTGTGATTCTATCCTACAATACCTGCACGATCCAAGTTTTCTACAATTTTTCTTTGCACCATAAAGTAAATCAGCAACAGCGGTGTTAAGAATGTTATGATCGAAGCTTGTTTTAATGCCTCAAAAGCTAGTTCATTTGTATCTGCCGTATCAAACCATTGCCGCGCTTGATTATTGATATACCAGTTATTTGCGTCTTTAAATGTCTTATCAATAATAACCCCGAAATATGGTCCGTCCGTATGGAAGTAATTGGTGTAGTAAGTATCGCCGTAAGCCCATACAAAGGAAAGTACCGCTACAGTTAATATGGTAGGCAGAGCGTTTGGCAGCATAATTCGGAAATATGTTTTGTAAAATCCCGCACCGTCAATAAAGGAAGCTTCCTCAATTTCCTGCGGCAGTCCTAAGAAGAACTGACGGAAAATAAATACAAACAAACTTTGATTTACACTAAAGCCAAAAATTGCCAATAAATACAAAGTGATTGGCTGGTTAATCAAGTCGATATCGCCACCTGTAAACAATTTAAAAAGTCCAAGTACATCAAAATGTTTAAAGTGCAGATACTGCGTAATTAAAAAGGATTGTCTTGGCACTAAAAATACAAAGATTACCAAGAAAAAGATTATATTTTTTCCCCAGAAATTTGTTCTGGCTAAAGCATAGCCTGCCATTGCAGACATAAATACCTGAATTGCACAGATCGAAAGTGCATAACCGATGGATTTTAACAAAATGGATGGTTCTCCACGCAGCACGGAGCGGAACACAAATTCAATGCTGTTCACTCCAAATTTGCTTGGAAGCCAGATCGAATCCGGCGCACCAAGTTCTCTTAAGTCTGTAAAAACCATTGGCAGAAGTGTTAAAATTGGATATAAGATGGCAAAACAAATACCAACAATTAAACTTGCCATAAATAATCCTGATACTATTTTTCCCGTTTTGATATTCCTAAGGAAAAAGCCTTGTGTTACCGCTGTTTTTGTTTTTTTACTGATTTTATTTTTTATCAATGACCTTCACCGCCTTTAAGAATAACAATACAATCACAAGCACTACAAGTACATTTACCATATATACAACGGAAAGCGCTGACCCAACTCCAATCTTGCTTTTTGTAAACGCAAAGTTGTATACTTCTTCCGCAATAGAGGAATTCAAAAATAAATCGATCATTGTATAGATTACCGCGAACAAAAGAACATTGGAAAGCAGTGGAAGCGTTACTTTCCAGAATATTTCATAGCGGTTTGCCCCCTCAATCTTCGCCACTTCGTAATGGGAAGGACCGATGGATTGTAAGCCTGCAAGGAAAATCATTGTCTGCACACCTGTTCTGGTAAACAGCTGAAAAATATTGCTTAACACCACAGTAAGAAATTCTATTACTTGTTTTGGAAGAAATGTATATTCAAGCAAAAGTTCCATTCCCATATCTGCTCCGAACATACCGCCGCTTGCAGATTCAATCATTGTCCTTCCTGTGCTGTTCCCAGTCCACTCTACAATCAGCGGAAGTCCTAAAACAATAGGCAGGAAAAAGATTACACGGACAATGCCTCTGCCTGGAAATTTTGCGTTTGCCAAAATCGCCAGAAATAAACTGAAAATTACTATCAACGGCAAATTTGTAAAAATGCTGATGTTCTCTGTTGCAAAGATTCGCTGTATCGGCTGGCTTGTAGTACTTACTTCGCTTACAAACAGATCAATATAATTTTGAATTCCGTTAAATGTAAGTTCAATTCCGCCTGTGGCTCCAACCTCTACTTTGTTAAAGGAATAGAGAATGGTATTTTTAATTGGCACGGCAAAAAAAGTGACAAATCCTATCAGCCATGGCAGCATGAAAATCAGCCCATTGAGCTTTTTGCTTGTGCTGTATTTCATTTTTTTTCTCGTTCTCACGCCCTTCTTGCTCAATTTTCCGACCTCCTATTTTTAGCTTCGCTCTTATTTTGAGTTCCGCTTCTGCCCTTCTCGCGCACTTTTTCCTAGAAGCATTTCCGGTCGCTTTTGCGCCCGTCAATCCTTCTGTGCGCGCTTCGGGCTTCGCTGTTTTTGAGCTTCGCTCTTATTTTGAGTTCCGCTTCTGCCCTTCTCAGCCCCTTTTTCTTAGATCAATTTTTGTTCGCTCTGCGTCCAAAAATCGATCTGGGGCTGTTTCGGGCTTCGCTGTTTTTTAGTTACTGCAGGATAAGATACCCTAATGCGTTCAAATCGCCTTCTTCGCAAGTTACCGGATACATATTATAATTTGTAATTACCTGCACTCCATTGGCATAAGTTGTTTTAAATACTCCGTTTAAAAGTGCTTCATGGTTTGCGATTTCCATACATCCAATTTTAGAAAATTCTTCTTCATACGCTTTGTACAATGTCACAATATCTTCTCTAATCTGCCCGTACTCGCGTGAAATATAGCTTGAATGTCGGGTATTTTTTAATTGGTCAAGGCTTTCTGCCGTCACGGTAAATTTTAAACTGCTGCCAAGTTCCAATGCCTGCAAAAGAAAATAGTTTTTGTTTACGCCGCTTTCATTGATGTCTAATGTCGTGTAGGAAATCAGACCATTCATTACCAGCTGCCGGAATGGAATCTCTACAGCAATACTTCCAAAACCGCTTGTTTTTCTTGAAATATTTACCGCATAAGCTCCATAACGTATTTTATCGATCTCTGGATTATTCAGCGCAAGCTTTTTTTCTGCCGAGAGTTTCTGCAGATTTTCATCCAGTATCAGCTGGGCTTCCTCCGGCGTTACAAGGTTTCTCTTATTGTAATCTGCGTAAAATCCTTTCGCCAAATCCTCCACATACAAGCTGTCGTAATCTTTGGCATTTTTCATAAAATTATCTACAACCGAAGTCAGATAGCGCGGACTTAAAATATAATAGGTTCTCGATCCTTTTGAAAAAATTCCTGTAGACAGCAAATACTCGTAAATTTCAATTGGAGAATCATTAAAATTATAAGCTGCGTGTTTTTTTTGCTGAAAACCATTGCCATTCTCATAAATCTTCGTAAAATCCACCTGCAAAAACAGTTCCTGTCCGTTTGCTTTCGCCTGATCGATCAGGGATGTCAGCTGCTTTTTGGTGCCGTTTGTTTTTGCAAGCTTTGCCTTATTCATCAGCTTATGATCCAGTCCGCCGTCAAAAACACCCAGATAGGATACGGTCAGCGGATAATCTTTTAGATCATCAAGGATCTCTGACAGCTGCTTATAATTTGTCATGGAAAGTTCTTTGTTGTGTGAAATTCCCATAATATATTCTTTTATGGAAAGTGCGCCTGTCACTTCCAGATAAAGCTTCGCCTGTTCTTCGTAATGCGGTTCCAGATTATACTGTTCTATCAGGTAGTCCCTGTAGATTTCTGCCATATCATAATATGTCGTTTCATCGGTAAAAAGCTTGTAACGTATCCGATAATCTGTATCCATCATACCAGTACTCTTTAAAAACAAACCGCCGCTGCTGTCGTAAGGTCCCAAAATACTTACCTGCGCATATTTCGCAACATCAAAGCTGGAATAAACTCTGTTGTACGCGCTTCCGCTGCCGTTTTCCATCGAAGCTAAAGTGGCTGTAATAAATGCTAAATCAGCCCCATTTTCGATAATCGCAAGGTAACCGCCGTTTCCTTTTGAACCTTTGTCATACAATATCCCGTAAATTGGCATATGCAGTGTTTCCGGGTAGGACGGCATATAATAAAAGTCATTGTAGTAAGTATTGTCATACACTGCTCTGCTGTAAGTACCGTAGCTTGCATTAAAATTGTTGAGTGCAAGCAGCGCGCCGCTGCCGTCCGGCACAAAAATATATCCTTCTTCTGCTTCTGCCGGCGTGACTGCTCCAAAACAGGTAAGCAGATCAATTCGAGTCAGCATATAGTACGGGTTCTCATTTACAATCGCATTCGTCACCAGATTGACAATCAAATCGTTCTGGTCTAACGTTACTTCAAGCGGAATAATAAAGCTGCCTGGCTCCTCGATCGTCACACTAATATTAAATACCCCGTTATCCTCAATCAGTTCTTCTGTTGTATAGTTTAAAAGTTTGGTCAGCTGAACCATCTGCCGAACAGTACTGATTGGCGGCGAGAGCGAAAGTCTGTTATAATAATATCCTTCCTCACTGTGAAAAGCATAAACCAAATCAAGACTGTCCCTGTAGCGTTTTGCTTCATCTTCCTTAAGTGTTCCCTGCGCTTCCAGCTCATCCAACCCATTTAAAAACCGCTCCTCATACCGCTCCTTAGTAATTCGCTGCGGAACATACTCATTGATACGATAAGAGTCTGTCTCCTTTAAATTTAAATTAATTCGGAAACCATTTTCAATTTTATCGATGGTGTAGGTCTGATGGCTTACACAGTATTCATAAGCGTTCCAATATAGAAATGTGCCGTCCTCTCCCACAAACGTAATCCGCATTAAAGAACGATCTTCCACGCTTCCTTCTGCCTTCAGCGCGGAAAAAGATTTTCCTGTCGCTGTATCCTCCACCCGAAAATCCAGAGTATCTGTATTTAGGTAAAGCTTTTTTGTCCCGTTTTCTGCTGCCAGCACTTCCCCGCTTCCCGCCTCAAACGTTCCCGACGCTTCTTTTAACATTTCTGTTTTCGTCTCAGGCACTTTTTCCGCCTTTATCCGCATCCCAGGAATTTTTGATACACCGTTCCAGATCAGGATGACGGCTAACAGCGCGACTGCCAAACCGATCATCTGCTTTTTCACTCCGTCACCACCTTTTTGAAATCTCTGTTGAAATTGTTTCTATAAAACCAATTACTGTATCCATCAGCGTAAAATACAGGATTACCAAAAAAATAATAATAATCGCTGCAATCAATGTCACAAACAAAGTCAATATGTTTCTGGAAGCCGTATATTCGTGGATTGTACAAAGCCCGCAGAAAATCAGATAGCAGAACCATACAACGCCAATGTAATAAAACGCTGTCAGTATCGGTTCCTCCTCCAGAATAATCACATTGCTGAGCAGAGTTGTAACAATATTAAACAAGATCAGCGGCACCAAAGAATAACAAGTCATAATCCAGATATCTTTGATGGTTCCGCTCCCGTTCATCAAACTGGTTGTACTCCAATTACTCACAATAAATAACAGTATTGGAACCACCTCCAGCAAAAACAGCTGAATGCTCTGTAAGCTGTGCAGCGGAAAAAAATTAAAAATAAATCCTGTATACTGGGTGTTAAAGATAGAAACCAAACCGTACAGAACAAGCAGCACTGTCGCCAGAGCCATACTGCCCTTTTTGCGGAATTTCATTTCGAAAAAACCGTCAAACGGGTGGAATAATGTGTAGAATAAGTTTTTTAAATCCTCTTTCCATGCACGCATGTCCTCACCCCTTCTTTTTATTGTACCGGATTTCCGAGTAAACCAGCAAGCCGGCCAGAAGCAGCAAAACCGCGAGGATCCATATAAAATTATCCTGTATCCAGAGGCTTCTGCTGCCGTTGTATGCCTGAGAATAAAATTCTTTTTCATTCCCAAGTTTAAAATAATACATTGCATTTTTAAAATCATCCTGCATCAGATAGTACTTTCCAATTCCGATATAGGCCAAATCATAATTTGCATTTAAGCGGAGTGCCTCTTTCGACAATCGGGCGGATTCTTCCCACTCGCCATAATAGTAGCTTTTTGCCGCTCCAAGCGCCGCCTTTCCAAACTCCGTCATCTCATATACATAAGCACAGCGCAGATTTTTATCTGTTGCAATCAGTTTATCACCAAACCAGGCAATGGCAGAAGGTGCTTTAAAGTTTCCTCTCAAATCGCCGTTCTTTCCAAAGATATTGACCAGATTGCCGTCAAAATCATATAAAAAGATTCTTCCTGTCGCCTGGTCCAAAAGCGCGTACACACCATAATCATTAATTGCCACATCAATAAATTTGTTTTCTACTTTTAAATCTCCAACTACCGGAAAATAACCTTTTTCCCGCAGCACATTTTCACCTTTTGGATTTAATCGAAATACCTGCTTTTCCGCCGCGGTATCCACCGTGGTTGCATAGACAAATCCATCGTTGTCAATCGTTAAATTGTTGAATGCCGGCGCGTAAATTTTTGTCATTTTTGATTTCTGCTCATCGCTGGAGATCTTCTTCCAGAAATAATCCCACAAATCGACAACTGGTTTGTTTACGCCAAAATATCTTGAAAATGTACCAGATTGATTTAATTCTACAATTCCTTCAAAACCGGACTGCACAGTAAAATAAATCTTGTTTGTGCTGTCCACCGTAACTTTTGACGGGCGAAACTGCGTTACGCCAACCATATTGTCAGGCTTTGTAATCAGCCGCTTCAGATAATATCCATCGCCGTCCAGCACCACAATGCGCTCCGCGCCTGTATCTGCAATATAAATTTCATTCTGGCTTTCGTGAAACCACACGCCTTCTGGATTTGTCAAAGCCACCTGATTTCCGTTTTCATCCAGAACGATTTTTCGTTCTTCATTCCGCAGAAGTTTTACAGAAGTCACATAAGCAAATTCTTCGTCAAACACAT
Source organism: uncultured Lachnospiraceae bacterium (assembly GCA_947086895.1). GTDB lineage: Bacteria > Bacillota > Clostridia > Lachnospirales > Lachnospiraceae > RGIG4057. The sequence goes on from CAMUAR010000031.1 coordinate 9,380, forward strand.
GCAGACGTGACTCCTGCGTATCAATTAAGAAAACCCGTCCGCCGCCTGTGGCGACGTCATCCAGACCGGACACCGTAATATCCATGGTGTTTCCGTCAATGGTGTACGCCAATTCAAACGCAGGAATACTTTTTAACACTGCTCCCCAGAAATCGTAGGTATAGTGATGATCCTCCGTATTCATGGCGTAAGCTGCTGCTTTTGGCTCCTGCATAAACACAAGCGCCAGCAGAAGAAGAAATGCGATTATTTTTTTCTTTGCCATCTGCGCCACCTACCCCTTCAAGCCGGAAGTCGCCATTGTTTCCAGCACATTGCTCTGCGATATCACAAAGACTACGATCGGCACTAACATCATAACCAAGGTAACCGCCGACGCCGCGCCGGTTCTTGCGATTCCTCCCGACACTACCTGCGACAACATGTAACTGACCGGCTTTAAGCGTTCGGAATACAAGAAAGTTCCGCCTGTATTTCCCCAGAAAGACTGGAACGAAAGAATAATCAAGGTAATCCACGCCGGTTTTGACAGCGGCATAATAATCTTAAAAAAAATAGAATATTCGCTCATTCCGTCAATCTTTGATGCTTCAATCAACTCATCCGGCACCTGAACAATAAAATTCTGCATCAGATAAAGTCCGAATGTTCCGCCGATCACCGGCAGGATCACTGCCCAGTAACTATTAACCAAGTGCAGCTTTGTCATAATAATATAGTTTGGAATTGCGGTAACTGTCCCGTTAAACATCAGAGAGTACACAATTATATTCGACATCAGCTTTGAGCCGGGAAACTTATATTTTGCCAGCGGAAAAGCAGCCATAGAACCAATCAGTACGGTTCCTCCTGTTCCAAGCAGCGTAATTACAACTGTATTAAATACATACCTGGAAAAAATAACATTCAAATCTGCAATAATCACCGACAAATCAAAAAAGTTATTCATTGTCGGATTCTGTACAAACAGCCTTGGCGGGAATAAAAAGATCTCGCTGATTGGCTTAAACGCCGCATTGACAATATACAACAGCGGCCAGATACTGACAAAACCAACGCCCCCTAACAGGACAACCAGCACAATATCCATAGCAAGGCTGCGGTTTTTCCTTCTGAACTTAAACCTCCTCCACATTTTTCGTGGAGCCGAGAGTAATTTTTCCATAATTTCCTCGCATTCCGCCGCGTAAGCGGCATTTTCAATCAAGGGAACTTTGGGCTGCGCAGCGGCACAAATTCCGAGGTTGAAAATTGTTAATTTTCAATCTTATGCAACCTTCCTAAGTAATTTCTGCACAATGATATTGATAAATATCATAATGAAGAACAACAATGTCGCAATGGCACAGGCATATCCCATCTCCAGGCGCAGATTACCATAATCATGCAAGTGCGTAAGAATGGTATGCCCCGCGTAATCCACGGATGGAAAACCTACCAGATCCAGCGAGATCCCCGAAACAGAAAGCGAGTTGGTAATCTGCATAACCGCGCCGAACATCAACTGCGGCTTCATCTGCGGCAGTGTGATATACCACAGTTCCTGCCACCGGTTCTTTACTCCATCCATCTGCCCTGCTTCATAAAGCGTCTTATCCACATTTTGCAGACCAGCGATAAATGCCAGGAAGCTGACGCCGATCGAAAGCCACAACTGTACAAGGATCAGAATTGGCATAATATATTCCTTTGTTTGAAACCAGAGAATGGGTTCCTGAATCAGTCCCATTTCCATCAGCATAGCGTTTGCATAGCCATAAGCATCGGATGAAAAAATCAGCTTCCATATCATATATGCTCCGCCGGATATCGAGGGCGCATAAAATACCAGCGTCATAACAGCTCTCGCTTTTGGCGGAAGTTCATTGATCAGCCAGGCCAGCACAAAACAGAGAAGATAACTGACCGGTCCGGTAACAATCGCAAACAGCAATGTATTTTTTATTGCGGTTAAAAATACTGAGTCAAAAGCAATCAGGTTAATATAATTGCTGAACCCTACAAACTGAGGCGTTTCAAACAAGTTGAATGAAGTAAAACTCAAACCAATCGAAATCAGCACTGGAACTAATGTAAATACGATAAAGAGGACAATAAAAGGCAGCATAAGAATATATTTTTGCTGATGGAGCCTCCACGCCTCCTGCAACGTCATTCTCTTTTTCTTTTCTTTCTTCATAAATTCTAACAGGCACAAAAACCCACAGCCTTTCGGCGGTGTGAGGAGTGCTATCCTCCTTTCGTTTCTGACAAACTTAGGCAACTGCAAAATTTGTTATGTAAAACAATTGTTCTTGTCTCATTCTGGAAAAAGATTTCAGATATCTTAAGTTTTGGAGTTGCCTGTTGGCAAATATATAGAGTTTTGGCATCCGTCCTTCCCGCACATTTTATATGCGGGAAGAACTGCGGATCAAACTCCTGTGCTTGCAGTCTGCTCGTCCAGACGAAACTCTTTCCGCTTCTTGGTCAATTCCGCATTGATCTCTTTAATTCTCAGATACAAAGTTTCTCTTGGATTTGCCCCGTTTGTCACAACATTATCAAATGTGTATTCCAGCATACGGCTTGTCATATAATGCCCTGGAACCGGAGGAATTCCTTTTGTATGTTCAAACTGCTCCAATATCTTTTCAAGGTCTTTTGTGGCCCAAGGCAAACGCTCTAATACTTCTTTGTTTGCCGTCGCATATCTGGCGGAGCTTCCCAAGATCGCCTCGATCGAGTTTGCGTACTCTAACTGGGTTTCTGTGCTGATCCACCACTTCAGGAAATTCCACGCTGCATCTTCTCTGCCTCTTTCCTGCGCGGCTTTTAACATAATACACTGCACGGTACTGCACACTACAGTATTGTCTATTGTACCGTCCTCTTTTAATACGCCCGGCATCGGAGCGAACGACCAAAGATTCTTGATTTCCGGTGCCAAAAGTTCAAATCGGTTGTACTCTGTGTACTCTGCAATACCAATCGGAATTTCGCCTGTGCGGAAACGGTTTGCAAAATCCACGGAAGCAGGAAGTTTATAAGCGGTGAAAAAATCTGTGAAATCTTTAAATGTTTCCATCGCAACGCCCGTTGTAAGACCGCTGGCAATTCCATAATTTTTTCCCTCTCCAAGATAGAGATCGCCGCCTCTTTGAACCAGCATAGTCGCTAAAATAGACTGCACACCCCCGGCTCCCGGAATATGGGCATCGTAGTTGTTCATCTGCAAAATCGGCATAATCGCACGGTATTCATCCCATGTTTTCGGCGGCTCAATCCCCAGAGAATCAAAGATATCTGTCCGGTAAAACAACATGGAAAAAGACTGTGTTTCTGGAAGTCCGAAAATCTGTTCCTGATAAGTTACTCCTTCCAGAGCGCTCGGGTAAAATACATCCGCAACTTTATCAAAACCTTCCAGCGAGGACAGATCCACCAAAGAATTTCTCATTGCAAAATCCATCATCTTTGTCTGATCTACGCTCAATACAATATCTGGACCAGTACCCGCCAATGTAGCCGGAACTAAAACATCAAGCGGCACCAATTCCAGTTCAACGCCAGTTTCATACACCGGCGTAAAACGCTCGTCAATCAAGTTTCGTAGTACCTGCGCCTGGTCACGTCCTGTCGCCAGCCAGACTTTTACAACTTTGTTTCCGCCAATTTCTTCATCGGTAGATACTTCTGTATCATCTGTGAAAAATGTAGCAAAGAAACGAATTGTATTATAATATAAACCTTTTACAAATCCTGCGCTTCCCGGCTTCAGTGTTTTTGCATTGTCATACAATGCGAAGGCATCCAATTCCAAAGGCATTTCGGCAATCTGAATCAGCCATGTGGCAAGCGAGGTAATATTGGATTTAAAGTTGTTTAATTCTCCCTTAATCGCAATCTTTTCTGGATCTTTCAACAGATTTTCCAGCTGGATTACCATTTTTTCCACAAGGTTTGCATTCTCACCCTTCTCGCCGGTAATTGCAATAACGTCTTTTAATACGCCGCGCAGTCTTTCGGCCTCGTTTCCCGCAACTTCCACAAATTCTGGAAGCTTGCTTACGATCTCATAATCAATATACTGATCCGGCACAGTTCCGGTAATCTGCACGATTTTGCGGTACATGTCATTCAGTACAGTTACACTCTCGCTGATCTGCGTATAGGTTTCTCCAAAGTCTCCCAAAACTACTTCCAGTGAGATCGTATTCACACCCTTTTTAAAATAAAATAGATAAGCTCCGTTCGTTGTCCCTTCCCCCAGCACATAATTTTTCATTTCTGTGCTGTATGTGAATGGGATTGCCTCCGCTTCCCAAAACGGTACTTCGCCGTTGATCCGCAGTTTCCGGTAGGAAGTAACGCCGCGGTTTATACTTTGTCTGCCCTTAAATGCAAGATGATACAAACCTTCTTCCGGCACTTCAATCTCCCACTCAATCATCTCTCCAGAATATTTCCAGTTATCTCCGCCGATTGTATTATAGACAATATGATATGGATGATATGGCATCAGTTCTGGATCGGATACATTATTTTTTATTGTGATCGATGAGGATGAGCGCATAATCTCTTTTGTGGCATCCATCACGCGCTCCGCCTGACCGTAGATTGCCTCCCCTTCATACACCTTATACTGTTCTGTCAAGCTTTGTATTACATCCTGATACGTCTTTGGTTTTTCTTTGCTCTCAAATACAATGCCCTGAATTTTCATCGGCTCTTTGGTAGATTCAAAGGTCAGACTGTGACTTCCTTTTTCCAAGTACAATTTAAATGGCTCTGTGCTGCGCCTCTGCGCATCCTCCACATACATGCTCCGCTCCAAAAACAGCTCTGTGGAACCTGGACGCACCTCATTATCGCCCTTTGTCATAATTTCTGTACTTTCATCCGTAAACATTCTCTGGAAAGCAACCTGTCTTAAACCGCTGTAACAAATTTCGCCATCCAGATAGATCATACGGCTGATTGTGGAACCAGTACCCGGCAGCGGACAGTAAGTGACATGCAGATTATAAAAACCGGATTCCTCCACGTCAAATTTCCAGGTAATGCTGCCGCGCTCTGAGGTTGCAACCCCGTCGCCGTCCCAGACCGCCTCCATTCCATCATCTACAGTAAAACTGCTTATATCAACCACAGCTTTGCTCTGCGACATTACGCCTTCAAAATCTCGACCCTCCAAATAGTCCAGGTAGGATGATTCATAAAATTCTTCCATGGAACGGCTGTAGGAATCTCCTTCTTCAGCTTTCCGGGAGGTAAGAAAGACGCATAAAAGTATTGCCGCTACAACTGCCAACGCCGCTATTACCACTTTCTTTCTTTTCTTATTGCTTGCAGCCATCACAGCTCCCCCTAACTATTTTTCAAAATAAATTTTACAATCCACATTTCGATAACACAGAGATTATTGCAAAATACAATCTTCTTGCCCAGCTATTTTCCTGATTGTGCTTTTGCAACAATTTCTGTAACCCGTAAAACAAGCCCCAAAGGAACCAACTCCAGATTCACAATGGGGCTCCATTACCCAAAAATATGTTTTTTTATTTAATAATATTTTTTATTAAATATTATTTCTTTTCTACTGTTATTACAATAACTTCTTTTGTCTCATTGCCCGCATAATCTTTCAGTGTAATTTCAACATTGTATTCACCTGGCGTTGTGGTATCCAACTCGGACAAATCTGGTGTGATATTGTTCTTAATATCAAGTCCGTCTGCATCAGTCGCCTGCTCTACAAAATCATCTTTCCAGTTGATCGAAGAAACATCCTCATCCAGACCAACGGTTCGATACTCACTCTTTAATACAAGTGTCGGCGGCGTTGTATTATTCCCATTATAAACAATAATATTTAACGTTGCGGTTCCTTCGTTGTCGGAAGCATCCTTAATCGAATAAACAACCTTTCCATCGTACTTTCCAACGGCGTTAAAATCTACACCGGAGAAATCTACAGCAGCATTCGCCATATTAAGCTCGCCGTCAATATTGTCGGAGGCTTTCATATAAGATGCCCAGTCAACAGTATTTGGATCTGTTCCTGCCGGGAAAGTCAAAGTATCGCCTGCAAGCTTTTCAAACTTTGGCTTTACGTTGTCGTTGATTTCCGTTCCACTCAAAGCTGCCTGGTAGTTCGACATCAAATCATCAATAATTCCCTTTCTTGCTTCCACCTGCACGCTGTACTTTGGAGAGCCTTCTATGCCGTAATAGGAGTACCCAAGGATATCATGTGACCAGTATTCGTAGATACCTGCATTCTTGCTGTAATCATTTACATAAGCGTTGTCGCCGGTTACAAGGTAGCGGAATGCATTTAAAATATTCTCGCCATACTCCTCGTTTGTGATATCCAAATTCAGACGTACTGCTTCATTCCTTACTGTACTGTCGGAGCGCAGGAAGTCCATCGCCTTATCAGAATTTGCTAATTTTTTATAGTAGGACTGTGTATATTCTTTAAATACTTTTACAACAAGTTCTGTTTTCTCCGGGCTAAGTCCCTTTGGAACCGCATAGCAGTCTGTCGCATCATTTAACTGACGATATGCCGGATCGTCCGCTGCCATACTGTCTGGTCTTGGGAACGGTACAACGCCCATCGCATCGCCGCGGTCTGCAAACTGTCCTACCATATCGCCTGCAAGCCACTGAGGAAGGTTTACAAATGCGGTATGTCCCCACTGGAATCTCCAAGTATCCATCACGCCCACAACATCCGCGTTGTTGTTGTACTGATTCTCAGAAAATACCAGACCTTTTTGAATCATGCGGTCAATAAATGCAACGGCTTCCTTTGTCTGGTCGCTTGAAATACCAAGACCGTTATCTCCGTAAACCTCTCCGCCATTTGCATAGATCGCCTGCAAAGTCGCCGCACGGTAATCGGTCTGATATGCATAATAGCCGTCCCACTCCTGCTTAAAATAATCATTTACTTTCTGAAGGTAATCTTCAAACACGCTCCATGTCCATGTTCCTTCGGCAAAGTAATCTGCAGGATATTTTGTCTTTCCATCTACTTTTAATGTCTCCACTTTATTGAGCATACCGATGTTGTAGCACAAAAGATCATTGGCGCCAAAACGCATTACATTATTTAAAAAGTAGTTATGCCCATAAACTTTGCCCCAATAGATCCATTCGTCATCCTCATCCTCAAACAAAGATGCATAATCATCCAGAGGCTGCAAAACGTTCTGAGAGAGAATCTGTCCCTGACTGCCGTTTGTAATACGAACAATATCAGCAACTGGGTCGTTTGCAAGCACGCTCTGCAAAATAATTTCTGTTACATCCGAAGGATACTGCACAAACTGAATGACACAGTTATATTTTTCAAGAACCTGCTGTTCTGCATAGAGTCTGGCCTGCATAGACTCCGGGCTGAGAGACGATTCGCCGGTAACTGGATCGCGGTAGTTTGTATCAATCTCTGGAATCCAGTTATGTCCCCATTTAATCACTGTAGGTTCGCCCTGCGGAACGTTGTTATTTGTTTCATTCTCCTGTCCGTCCGGCTCTTTGGTGGCATCCGGCGTCTTCTCATCCTCCATATTATTCTTATTATCATCTGTGGACGGCGCCTTTGTCGGTGCTGGTGTCGGAGTGCTTTTTGGCTCCTCACTTCCCTTGCCGCATCCTGTCAATGCCGTAGCTGTAAGTGCCAGGCACAAGAACGAACTTAAAAATTTGTGTTTCATACGTTTCTCCTTTCTCCTTACCTATAACTATATGTTCTGCCCGACAAAAAATCGGATTGAACACGAGATACCTTATAGAAAAGTCAGAATATCAAGATTTTCCAATTTTGCTTTGCCTGACAAGTTTTTATTATTCCCTTAATTTTAGGGTGCAAAAAATAATCCAGGATATGGAAAAATGCAATATCATTGATATAAGCAATCTTATTCCTAGTTCTATTTTTGTATACTATATGGGCATTTTCACTTGTCTATCTTGACTTTCCGCTCTTTTTTTGTTACTATTGCATATTATAAAGCAATTCTCTCTTTTCGTAAATGGAATTTTGCTAAACATATATAGAAAAATGCTAGATTTTTAAATGATAAAAAACAGACTGCCAATAACGATAAAATATATAAAACTATACTTCTCTATATTGGATTATGGATGCTGAACTGATACATATTTTGTAGGTTATAATATTTCTATTATAAAATATTTTCGAATGGAAGGAAATAAAAATTATGGATAAACGAATTGTAATGAACAATGGTCCCCACTTAAATCATACGGACTTATATATCTATCAATGTGGTTCCGAATGCTGTCCAAGCGGACATTTTCATGGTCCTGCGGTCAGAGATCACTACCTGATTCATTATGTACACAGCGGAAAAGGTATTTTTCAGATTGGAGATACTACATATCATTTAAAAGCTGGAAATGGTTTTTTAATCTGTCCTGACATTGTTACTTTCTACCAGGCTGACGAAAAAGACCCTTGGCATTATTCCTGGGTCGGTTTCCACGGCTTAAAAGCAGAATCTTACTTAATGGAAACAGGATTAACAGAAAAACACCCAATTTTTGAATATACGGAAGATGATTTTATTGAAAATTGCTTTTATGAAATGGCGGAAGCCTACTATTTAAAACGCGGAGGTGATGTAAAGCGGTTAGCATACTTGTGTTTATTTTTATATAAGCTAATTCAAACAAACACAAAAGATTTATATTACAGTTCCAAAGAGAGCCGGCACGATGCTTATATCAACGAGGCATTGCAATTTATTGAAATGAATTATTCCAGAAAATTTACAATTGATATGCTTGCAAACTTTGTCGGGTTAAATCGAAGTTATCTAAATTCCATATTTAAAGAGGAGCTTGGGAAAACTCTTCAGCAGTATTTAATGGAATTTCGTATTTTAAAAGCGTGCGAACTGCTCGAAAGCGACGCTCTAAGCATCGGGGATGTGTCCCGGTCCGTCGGATATTCCGACCAGCTGCTCTTTTCCAAGGTATTTAAACGCATTCAAGGAGTCACTCCCTCAGAATACAAAAAAAACATCCCTCTAAAACAACAAAATGCAACGATGGAAGAAGAATAAATTTTTCTTCGGACTGCTGCAAAACAATACTTTTACAAGATACAAAGATACAATACTTATCCTATTGGATTTTACTGTATTTGCAGCAGTCCTTTTGATTTATGGCTGTTTCTGATTTTTATATAAATATTCTGTTGTTATTTCATACGAATCCGCAATGTCTTGATTTCATAGGTGCGGAACGAAAGAGAAATTGTGCTTCCCTGACCTTTTTTCTGCAAACCATCGGATAAAACTGCTTCTTTTTCAAACATTAACTCTTCTTTTTCCTGCTCAAGCATATTGCATTCCCATACACGCTCTGCCGGAAGATTGATTGTAATATCTGCTGTGCCTGCCGCGCCTGCCGCTTCGTAAAGCCGGAGAATCATATCGCTGCTTCCATCCTCCGCCGGTTTTATCGTCTCCAAAAAGATATTTTTCTGGTTGATCTGCACAGCCTCAAAAGCAGGAATACCACCCTCTGCCCTATAAGGCGCTATATTAAATTCATAACCCTGTCTTATCACATCGGAGGAGAGGAAACTTCCTTCCCATGTGTAGAAGGCATAGCTAAATATCTGTATTCCATTATCAGCCCGCATTTCCGGGCTTGCTGTAGCGCGCAGCAATGTCAGTTCCATATCATTTTCATTTACGCTGATGCCATACTTGCAGTTATTGAGAATCGCTGCTCCATGGGACTCGTCGCACAACGCTGTATAGCGATGATTGCACACTTCAAAGCGATCCTTGTCGTACAGTCTGGAGCGGTGCGTCGGTCTTTCCACATACCCAAACTGCATCTCATGTTTGGCATTTGCCGCGTGAACTGCCGCCGGAAAACTTGTCTTTAAAAGTCTGTGCAGTTCCTTCCATTCAACCGTAGTATGAAATTCCAGTCTTTCTTGACCAGCTTTTAAGCTTATGTGCTGCGTATACTTTGACTTTCCGATTTTTCCCTTAATTTGAAGAACTGCCTCAAGCCCCTGTCTTAAGATCGAAATTTCTTCTACAACAGCTTTTTCCGGTTCCTCCTCGCGGTAATTAGAATCAATATCCCATGCGTCAAAAGCTCTCGGCTGGTCTTTGTACAGACGCAGCTGATTCATCGAACCTGCTGCAAATTCTCTTCCAGAACATTTCAACACAAAGGAAGTTACCTGTCCAAAAGAATCAATCAAAGCAGAAATATATTCATTTTCCATATAATATCCCGCCTCGGTCTGCCGCAGTGATACAGAAGGCAATTCGAATATTTCTTCTGATGCTGTCTCCTGCCTAGATACAGGATATAAACTCACCGCGCCGCAGGATGGAATGGTAACTGCCGCCAGAACACTGTTATCCTCTAACTTTTGCACCGGCACACGGCAGCCTTCTTTTGTCACTGCTCCATCTTTATACTGTTCTGGCAAAGTGACAAGAGCTTTTCTCTGGAAAGAGAGCGAATTGAAAAAGCTGATTCCGCCATCCTGACTTAGCAGATATTTTGCCGCGTCATTTGTTATCTGCATCGCTTCTTGTCTCAGAGCATTATGAGCTGCAAACGCCTGCTGGTAAACTCTCTGAATCGATGATCCTGGAAGGATATCATGGAACTGATGGAACAAAAGAGTCTTCCAAAGCCTGTCTGCTTTATCAAGCTCATAATGAAATCCTAAAACAGAAGCAAGACTTCCGATAAATTCCATCTCATGCAGCGCAATTTCACTCTCTCTATTATTTCGTTTAATTCCCGCCTGAGCGGTATAAGTCCCGCGGTGAGCGCTGAAATACAATTCACCAACATAAGTGTGTTTTGGTCCGCCCTCCTGTTCCATCCAGTGGAAAAATTCCTCCGGCGAACCCATTTTCACACGCGGGCTTCCCTCCAAATCCTTCTGGCGCAGCACATATTCTATATGGTCTCTGGCAGGTCCTCCGCCTCCGTCCCCATAGCCAAACGGAAACAGAAATGCTTCCAGATCCTCCTTTTGCTGTCTGTCTCTCCAGACTCTTCGGATATCTCCAGGGGTTGTCTGGTATGTATAACTGGTCGGCAGAAAAGAAGTAACCTTTGTGCCGTCCATACCCTCCCAGTAAAAATAGTGGTATGGAAATCTCTCCCCGCCGTTGTAACTCCAGAAAATTTTCTGCGTCACCATGTATGGCACATCGCATCCTGCCAAAATCTGCGGCAGGGCGGCTGTATATCCAAAGGAATCCGGGAGCCAGAGAACTTTGCTGTCCACTCCAAGTACTTCTTTAAAATACCGCTTTCCATGGACAATCTGCCGAATTAACGCTTCTCCTCCCGCCATGTTGGTATCTGGTTCTACCCACATCGCACCGTCTGCAATCCATCTGCCCTCTTTGATGGCTTCTTTTATTTTTTCAAATAAATCAGGATAGTACATCCGGCATATTTCATAAGCTGCTGGCTGGCTCTGAATATAACAATAATCCGGGTATTCCTCCAAAAGACGCAGCTGTGCGGCGAATGTTCGCTCGGTTTTTCTCTTTGTTTCCGCCACCGGCCACAGCCATGCCAAATCCAAATGAGCGTTTCCGACCGCCCAAAACAGCGGCATTGTCGGTCCGTTTGTCTTGCTTAACACCTCTTTTAAATTCTCTCTGGCTTTGCAGTAATCTGCAATTCTTCCTTCCTCGTCCTGCTCAAAATCCACATCTTTTGCAAACTGCTTTAAAGCTGCCGCAATCTTTGCCGCGCGCAAAGAATCCTGATCCATATCGCGCAGAAGCTGCCATAATGTCATAACGTCTATATAAAGCTGGTACGCTTCCTCCTGCCAGATCCCGTAAGTGCATTCTCCAAGCATTCTGCGGCTTCCCTTATTTTTTCCCCCCTGGTAACTGCCCGGCAGCACGGGACCTGTAGCGCACGAACCACAGTCTGGAAAATCGTGACCGCCGTAAGTCTCCATTACAATATGATACCTGCTGCCTGCACACGCATTTATGGCAATCGTATTATCTACAAGATAATGGTGCGCCTCCGCAATCCAGTCCGCCCGGTACGTGCCAAATTCTTTTCCATTGACAAAAACCGCCGACTCACCGCCCGGTTTTAAATCCAACGCAATTCTTTTTCCCTCTGCTTCTTTTGGCAGAATAAGATCTCCGCGAAACCAACAATACTCCCAAGTATTTCCCCATGTAAAACCTGTCGGCGCAGACACGAATTCTACTTTGTCCAGCTCCTCATACTTTAGATGTTTGTCTGTTCGAAACGCTTCCATCTCAATTTTTCCTAACGGTCTGTAAAAGTCTTCCCTCAGCGTTCGAATCCAATGCCCAATTCTTCCATCCCATTCTGGACTTAAAATACTCATGCAAAACCCCCGTTTCTGCAATCTAAAATCTGCGTTTTTTCTAAATTTAATTTCTGCTTGAATTACCATGTTCCTCCAACATGGTAAATTGCTTTTACAGAGCAATCACACGACTCGCAAAAATATTTTGTCTCCTTTTTTGGTGCGAATCGAAGTAGGTATAATATCGCTCGATAGCATCAATAATATTATAATCTATTTTCCTGCTTTCGTATATGGAACAATAGGATATCCTTATGGAAAAATAATAGTTTTTCAGCAATCTTCAAGTTCCTTTTGTAATACCTGCACAATTTTTTCTGCCAGCCGTCTGTAAGCCTTTTCCTGAAAATGTACGCCGTCCGATTTCTGCAGATTTTCCGAAACGCAGAGCTGGTATAAATCATTTACCGGAATATTATAAGCTTTGCAGAGTTCTTTCGCCTTTTCATTTAATTCCCGGTAAACCTCCGACGCTTTTTCATCCGTCACCCAATACTCGTGATCTGCATTTGTTTCCATCGGCGCTTTATCCCCCATAGAAAAATGCTTGGCGTTAAAATTTTCCTGCTCTTCTATATTTAACTTTCGGCTCAGCGGCGTTGTCGTTGCAAATACGATTTTTGTTTTTGGCGCTATGGTGTGAATCCAGAAAAATACTCCCATCAAATTTTGTTTATACTGCTCTGCATCCTGACCATGTACATGAATTCCGTTGTTGATATGGATCATTTGGTAAGGATACTGTTTTAATGCAATCTCAAGCAGGCGCAAAAAATTTGGATGGTGAATTCCCTCGCTTGTATTCAGACGGTCTACATGCCATCCTAACATTTTTTCCTGCACCATGCTTCCATATCCGGCACTGATCGAATCTCCAACCAGCAAAATCCGATGCTCTTTCTCTTCTTTTGGCATTGTAATCGAAAGATTCGTCCATTCTGCCCATTCCCGCTCTAAAGAATCAAACCAGCACGGCGCGTCTGACCGCTCGATTTCCTCGGTCAATGTTTTTAACCATGCCTTGATCTCTTCCTGTGTGTTGCAGTCAATCAGCAAAACATCGTACTTCTCTAACGCCCCTGCAAAAGAAGGCGAAAACTGTTCGTCTTTTTTTCTGATCCACATTTGTTTCGCTTCAGGGCAGTTTTCTTTTATATCCTTTACCATAGCAAGGAATTCACTTTCTCTTCCTGATGTTACACACTGCCCGTAAATCACCCATCCAATTTTCATCTGCGCTTTTAACAAATCATACAGCTGACGATTTTGCACATCGTTGTAATTCATGGTACTTTGATTGGTCACACTCCCCGGCCACGGAGAAGTTCCGATATAACCGAGCGGATATTTTCCGCCGAACGTCTGCTCCGCCTGCATCACAATAGGAAGATGTTCTCTATCATGGACAATCAGCGTCAGCGGGTATTTTACAATCGACTGGTCATTGATTCGAAATGCGTTGCCTACCGATGGGCAGGCACGGTTTTCCATTAAAAATTCTGCGACAGGCCGCGGATCATCCAAGCTGTGAGGATGATGCCCGCACTCTGGTTTTATCACCAGCAAAAACGGCACGCTGCCTTTTTCATAAACCGCTTGCAGCATCGCTCCATTCTCATTGTAAGGGACAATTTTATCATTTCCTCCCGCTACCAAAGCAAGAGGAATCGACCACGCCTGCAATACTTTTACAGCCAAATCGACCTCTTTTATATAATCGCTTCGCTCCTTGTTCCAGAGAGCTTTGCATTCTTCCCACTCAGCAAAAGAACCCTCGGACGAAAAGAAACCTCCCGGCCAACTGTAGATATCTACAACCGGTGCATCCAGATACAGCGCAGCAATTCTTTCCGGGAATTTCGCCGCATAATGAAGCGCATACAATCCTCCGCGGCTAAACCCAAATAGAATGGTCTGCGCCGATAAGCGGTATTTCCATTGTATAAAAGGCTGGAACGCTGCCATCAGCTCCACAGCCTCCAGGCTTCCATACAGATCTGAAATACGATAATAGACAACCGCATACCCGTTTTTTAGCATCTCCAAATCCACACTTGGAAATGCTCCAAAAAACTCCGTCCTCCATACATAAGGTTTTCCAAACGCCATTTTTTTTGGAAATACAATCCCATACGAATGCCCATGGTAATCTCCAGTTTCCAATTGATATCCTTCCCAAATCATATTTTTCCTCCAAAAAATAAGATTAGGGCGCATCTGGAAACGGATTCCTGCCATCCAAACGCCATGATTTGTGTGATCTTTGCACAAAATTCCGTCGGAACAAATCTTTTGCACGAGCAACCGAAATCCGTTTTCAGACACACCCTGGCAAATTATAACATGGTATCTTTCCTCTGCCTATCGAAACGGTCAAAAATTTTTCTCTTACCATTTTCAAATCATTATAAAACTGCTTCATCACCCCACAATTTTTATTTTTACAGTTATTCTATATAAGGCTTTAAATAAGAGTAATAATCTTCCGTAATAATTGCTGCCGAAATATTAAACTTATTTCTTACAATTGTCGAGACAGTCTTTACATAATCTTCCGGCAATTCTTCGCTTGTAAGCTTTACCGCCTCTCCTGTTTTGGAATTATACATTACTTTATCTGTAATATAACTTTGATTGGAAAACATAACAAGCGGCGCAGCTGTAGAAAAAATATCCTGTCCCATAAACAATCTGGAATCATAATCAATTCCAAATAAATTCAGCAGCGTCGGCACAATGTCCATCGCGGCACAAGGTTTTTTTACAGTTACCGGCTCCATTCCAGGGCAATATAAAATTAAATGGCTTTTGTACAACTCAAAATTTTCTTCTACGGTATGCCCTGCAAGCTCATCAATTTTATCTTTTTCCAACCCGTAAGGATAATGATCGCCGGAGAGCACAATCACGGTTTTCTCCGCGACTCCAGCCTTCTCAAGTTCCGCAAGCAAATATTCCAGCGCCAGATCCAGCTCTTTCTGGCATGCGAGATAAGCTTGTGCCTCCTCGCTTAAATTGAGATCTTTCACATAATCTTTATTTTTTGCCGACATGGAATTTCCTGTAAAATTATATTCCATATGACCGCTCACGGTCATATAGTATGTGTGGAACTTTTCATCTCCAATATACTCCGGTATTGTTTTTTCCATCATCTCAAGATCCGATTCCGGCCACGTCATCTTAACATCAAGACCGCCGCCCTTGGCTCCCTTATAATCATATCCCATATTAGGGTGCGTTTCATCGCGGTGATAATAGGTGTAAGTATGGTTGTGATAAGCTCTTGCGCTGTAGCCAAGCTTCTTAAAAATCCACCCGAAGCCAAACGGCATGGAATGCTTTGCCGTCTTTGCAAAACTGTTTGTTCCAGTTGGCACCAAACCTGTGCATTCTACAAATTCGCCGTCGCTTGTGCTTGTCCACCAAAGCGGCGTATAGTAATTTTCAAAATAAAATCCTTCATGCACCATTTTGTATAACGTCGGCGTTACCTGCTCGTTGACTGCCCACTGCGAATACCCCTCCGCCGTCAGCATAATCAAATTGTAACCCTCAAACATCCCAGTGTACTCATTTTTATTTGTTGGCACAGAATTTGCCATATATTCATGCAGCCGCTTGATCGTCTTTCCCGACTCGTTTTCTGCCAAAGCAGAAAAATCAATATCCAGCACATTCGGCGATGTGTCGATTGGTATTGGCGTAGGCGTCGGTGTTGCAGAAGGGGTAGGCGTCGGGCCTTCTGTAGATTTGGCAGGAGGTTCCGGCGTAGGCGTCGCTTCCTCTGTCGGAGTCGGCGTACTCTCTTCTGGAAGTCCGATAAATGCAATATCGTCCAGTCCTTCCGAGCCTTTTCCCGTAATTGTCTGCATAATATCTTTTCTTGTGGAAGTCAGCACGCCAAGCTTTTCCATCGATAAATCCATCACAAAATTTTTGTGGTATAAATCATAAGGGGAATGAGAGTCCTTTCCTGCCGGAATCAGAGCAAGCAGAGTAAATGCATACAGTACAACAGCCCCGCCGCCAGCCAAAATCAGCTCCGGTATTCCTCCTTTTGGAAATGCGATCTGTCTTTTCTTTAAAAGAATAACAAGCACAACTATCGAAACCAAAAACAGCCCTGCCGGAACCGCCTTTGCCCCGATTGCTTTTAACGCCTGCATATAAAATTCTCCCACGGCATCCGCGCCGTTTGCACCGACGGAATAAACGGAGAGAAACGCTTTAAAAATATGTTGATAAACAACTTGCGTCGCGTACCATATTGCACAGCATGTCGTCAGAATCACCGCGATAACCCTGTTCGCCCGCTCTGGAAAAAGAGACGCCAACAATTTCGCAAATAAACCAAACGCAAAAGCGAACATTACCGGAAAAATAAAAGTCCCTCGAATCCCTCCAAAAACGGAAATTTGGAATACCAGCTCAAAATATAAAAATAATACAGGGAAATACAGCAACCCAACAAGACGTCGGAACCGTCTTTTATGTTTTTTTCTGACCTCCCTCCCACCGTGCAATTCTCCTTTGTTTTCCCGCTGTCTGCCTCCTGCAGCTTCATACTCTTCGTTCATTTTTCTACCATCCATACTTGTACTTTTACAATTTTGATCATCTAGCATTAAGAATCATAGCATAATCAAGCTTCCCTTGCAATAACAGGTTTCTTAAAATATTGTTACAATCATTGTAATAATTTCATAAAGATTTCACAGCCTTCAAACATCAACTGCTTTCATCTTCAACAATATTTTTGTTTGGCAAAATTTTTATAGTACAGTTTTTTATACATTTTAATAGTTCAGCAGGCAACTTTGATTTTTTTGCTTTTGCGGACAATTTTTTGCAGTACGAAATATAGTTTTTAAAAGTTTCGCTGTTTCCATGGCAGAACTTTCAGTTTTTCGTCTAATTTCCGCCAATTTCAAGAATTTGTTTGCACCGGATACTTTTTCTTGCTATACAAATTCCAGTTTTTGTAGTAGAATATAGAAAGTTGGTCAAACTTGTACCAATCTATTTCAATCAAAAATCGGAGGCTGTTATGCTGTACTTATTATTTGGCGATTCCGCTGCAAAATGGATTGCATTTTCGGGTCTTATACTTGCATTTCTTTTTACTTGTATTTTGTTAAAATTATTGCAAAATATTCTTCCGCGCGACGGCGGACGTGCTTTTGCAGTCAACGGCATTCTCTCTCAGGGCAAACCGCGCGGAGCCGGCATTGTGTTTATCCTTGTATTCTGTGTGATGACTCTGCTGTTTGTCCCGGTTGAGCGCGAGCTTGTGATCTATCTGATTATGATTGCCGCAGCAATGCTTAGCGGCTATTTTGACGACAGTTCAAAAACCCCGTGGGGTGAATACAAAAAAGGGCTGATTGACCTTATTATCGCATTTGTATGCGCGTTCAGCTATGTGAATTTCAATGGTACAGAACTTTCCATCCTGCTGTTTGGAACGTCCGCCGCACTGCCAAAACCACTTTTTATCATACTTGCAATGATATTGATCTGGGCTTCGATCAATGTGACGAACTGCACCGACGGAGTGGACGGTCTGTGCGGAAGTTTGGCTATTGTCTCCTCGCTTTCCTTTTTTGCGGTTTTTACACAGCTGTTTCACAACACCGCTTACGGTCAGCTGTCCTTATTGATGATTGTTTGTCTGCTCGGCTACCTCTGGTTCAACGCATCACCAAGCAAACTTTTAATGGGAGATGCAGGTTCCCGCGCGATTGGGCTTTTCCTTGCGCTGCTTGCCTTAAAATCAGGCTGCCCGCTGCTGTACCTTGTGTTTTGCATGGTATTTATCTTTGACGGCGGCATTGGTCTTGTCAAGGTAGCCTTGCTGCGCTTTTTGAAAATTCGGATATTAAAAAACACCCGCACGCCGCTGCACGACCATGCGCGCAAAAACATCGGCTGGTCGGATACCCAGACTGTATTTCGCTTTTTGATTATTCAGGCAGTAATTTCAAGCGCCTATCTCTACGCGGTAATAAAATAACTTAAGTATGTCTCTTCGCCGCCCGGCGGCAGGATGCGAGGAAATATGGATATCAATTATGAGCTTTATAAAGTTTTTTATCATGTGGCTAAAACATTGAGCTTTTCGGAGGCGGCAGGCGAGCTTTACATATCTCAATCCGCAGTCAGCCAATCTGTAAAAGTTCTGGAAAAACGTCTGGATCAGACTCTTTTTGTGCGCAGTACAAAAAGGGTTAGCTTAACAAAAGAAGGCGAGATACTCTACAAACATATCGAACCTGCAATCAATTTAATTACACGGGGTGAAAATCAACTGCTTCGCTCCGTAGTTCGAGGCGGCGCTCAGCTGCGCATCGCCGCAAGCGATACAATATGCCGCTATTATCTCGTTCCATATTTAAATCGCTTTCACAAAGAATGGCCGGATTTGCATATACGAATCACAAACGGCACTTCACTCAAATGCGCCGAACTTTTGGAGACCGGCGAAGCTGACTTGATTGTCGCAAATTCTCCAAATCCCGCTTTAAACAACAGTATGCAGCTAGCAACAGTGAAAATCTTTCACGATGTATTTATCGCAAACCCGGAATATTTTCCGCTGCCTGGCAAAATACCGCTGGCAGATCTTCAAAAACTCCCGATTCTTATGCTGAGCAAGCTTTCAACGACCAGTATTTTTCTGCACAATCTATTTTTACAGCACTCTCTGGATCTCGCTCCCGCTATAGAACTTGGCAGCAATGACCTGCTGATCGATTTTGCAAAAATCGGTCTTGGCATCGCGTTCGTTCCCGACTTTTGTGTTGTCGACCGCCTGGATCATCTAAGTATTGTCGATATTGCAGAACCTATGCCGGAGCGCAAGCTTATCGCCGCCTGCGACGGCTCTCTGCCCCTGTCCGAACCTGCAAAGTATTTTATCGAATTATTAGAAAAACATTAAAAACAGTTTTGCTATATTGCATTTTAAAATAGTATATGTTATTATATTCCAGTGGCCGGCGATCGTTTGCCTGCAGCACATTCTTTGAAAAACATATCGCTGTTATAAAAGCGTTTCAAAAAGAAAGGAGAAAACAAATATGCTCGAAGATTTTATTTCAAGCAAAAAATCACTTTTTGCGGCCGGTGTACATACGGAACTAAGAGTTCAGGAAAACCGCCAGAGACGAGTTTCTCTTGTTCAGGGCAATTTGACCAGCAATGTCCGCTCTGAGATTTCCGGCATATCTGCAAGGGTTTATAAAAACGGCGTTTACGGCTTCTCTTCCACAGCAGAATTAAATGGAGGTTCCGCGGAAGCTGTACTTGCGGCAGCGACGGAAAACGCCGCTTTTATGGATAAACATATCAACAAGGGAAAAGCTCCTCTTCCAGCACTTTCCAAAGGCGTGATGCCAGCGAAAAAACGAATTGCGGACACAGAGCAAAAACAGTACGTCGATTTTATCAAGGAGATCGATAACTATATTGTGACAAAGTATCCGAATCTTGCAAGCCGTTCTATTGTTGTAAGTGAAGATTCCATGGAAAAAATACTCTGTACTTCCGACGGCTACGATGGTCATACAACATCCCCAAGAAGCTATATTTATGTATTCTTAAACAGCGAAACAACCTCTGGAATGCCGATTGAACTGTTTGTACCGCAAGGAGGTTTCGGCAATTTTCTGGACAATTTTGACGATCCTAAAAAACTGTATGCAAAAATCGATGCCCTGTATGAGAAACTGATGCACAAGCGCGAGGGCGTTTATGCTGAAGCAGGTTATAAAACGGTGGTTCTCGGCGGCGAATTAGCTGGAATGCTGGCTCATGAAGCAGTTGGACATACCGTGGAAGCCGACCTTGTGCTTGGCGGCTCCGTTGCCGGTCCAAACCTTAACAAGCGCGTTGCTTCCGATTTTATCACTCTTGTTGATTTTGCGCACACGGCTTTCGGCAAACCGGCGCCGCTTCCGGTCTATCTCGACGACGAGGGAACTTTGGCGCAAGATGCTGTAATTATCAAAGATGGTATTTTGACCGGCTATATGAACAGCCGCGAAACTGCCGCTCATTTTGGCATGAAACCGCAGGGCAATGCGCGCGCATGGAATTTTTCGGATGAACCGCTGATCCGTATGAGAAATACTGCTGTTCTTCCGGGCAAAGATAAACTGGAGGACCTTATTGCTTCTGTGGACGACGGTTACTATTTCATCGATACAAACAATGGTCAGGCAGATATGACAGGCGAATTTATGTTTGGCGTCTGCATGGGCTATGAGATTAAAAATGGCAAGCTTGCCCGCCCAATTTTAGATACTACCATCTCCGGCGTCGCATTTGAAATGTTAAAAACCGTCGATATGGTGTCGGACACGATTACATGGTCCAGCTCTGGTTTCTGCGGCAAAAAACAGCCGATGCCTGTCGGGTTAGGCGGTCCTGCACTCCGCTGCAAAATAATGGTTGGAGGACGGTAAAAATTTTTGTCTGTACCGCCTCCGCAAGTGTACAAAAAAGCAGATCATGAAATCAAACTTCATATTGCAGAAATAATGCCGTATCTACGGCGGAATGAGAGGAATTATGGAAGATTTAAAATTGATTGCTTCCCGCGTGAAGGAAGCGCTTTTCAAAGCTGGCGCAAAAAAAGCACAATATACAGTAATTCAGAAAGAAACCCACGAGTTTAATGTGGACGGCGGCGAGTTTTCACTGTTCCGCACGCTGTTTGACAACTCCCTCAATATGACTGCTCTTGTTGACAACAAAAAAGGGGAAATTTCCATCAATAAATTTGATGAAAAAGCTGTTGCCGCTGCTGCCGAAAACTGCATAAAATCTGCCGAATCCGGTATTGCTGACCCTGCTTATGATATCGCGCCAAAGCAGGAGAACAAAGTATTTCACGACGGAGCTTATCAGCCGGATATCGACTTGTTTTTTGAGCGCACAAAAGAGCTGATGGCACATATTAAGGAACGTCATCCAAAAATTCTGATGGAGCAAATGATTGTTCAGCACAGAAACCGTCATGAATTATACCAAAATACAAACGGTGCCGAATTTGAGCGGTTTATGGGCTACTACTACATCAATTTGATGTTTTCCGCACATGAGGGTGAAACGACTACTTCCTTCTTTGGCAGCGGAGTGCAGACAACTTCTCTCGACAGACCATTTATCGAACTTGGGTGTCTTGAAAAAGACCTTTCAGACGCAGAAGCATCACTTACAACGGTTCCATCGAAAGGCAAATTTGAGGGCGTTATGGTTCTGACGCCAGCCAGCACCATCGAATTTTTATCCAGCATTATGGGCAACTTTTTATCCAACAACGCCATTCTGGAAAAGACCAGTATCTGGCTTGATAAACTTGGCAAGCTTGTGGCTGACCCTCGTATAACCATCTCGATAAAACCGTGGGACGACCGTATTGTGTGCGGCGAACGCTACACGGGAGACGGTTTCTTATCTGAAAATTACGATGTTATAAAAGACGGCGTGCTTCAGAGCTTTATGCTCAACCTCTACACATCCAACAAAACAGGGTATGAACGCGCAAAAACTTCTGCCGCCGACCTTGTAATCGAAGGCGGAGATACTCCTTATCACGAAATAATCAAAGGGATAAAAAAAGGAATTATTGTCGGTCGCTTCTCCGGCGGACAGCCAAGCAACAACGGCGATTTTTCGGGCGTTGCCAAAAACAGCTTTCTGGTTGAAAACGGCGAAATCACAGGCGCGGTAAGCGAGACAATGATCAATGGAAACCTTGCTGAGATGTTAAACAATCTTATCGCGATCTCCAGCGAGACGGTTAAAGACGGCGCCTCTGTTCTCCCGTACATGGCATTTGATAAAATTGTAATCTCCGGGAAACAGGCGGAGTAAAATATCGCGCAGATTTTTCGCAGGAAATTTTGTAAAACCAAACACCAGCCCACAAACTAGTGATAAAATAAAAATTGTATGGATAATTAAGACTGTTGTATTTTTAATACAGCAGTCTTATTACGTGTATTTATTGTATTTTTAGCAAGCAATCACAAACAAATAAACTTTGAAGAGATCTAATGGATCTCTGGCATCCATGTTAATAATGTGTCGTACCCTTTTTCTATCGCAACCTGCGCCGGGGACACATTGTCCAAATTGCGCCTGTTGTAATCTGCTCCCTGTTTTAAAAGATATTTTGCCGACTGAAGATCACCGTTGTCCAATGTATAATACAAAACATTATTCCCTTCGCTGTCAATGGCATTGATCTCTGCACCTGCCTGACAAAGCATCTTAATTCTCTCAAAACGTTCGTCAAAATCTTGAGCGCACAGCAAGAGAGGCGTATTTCCCTTATCATCCGAACAATTTACTCTGGCACCTTTCGCCAAAAGAATCTCCAGCAGTTTTATTTTATCAACACTGGAATCTCCTATGGACATAAGAAGCATCAGCGGAGTTTCTCCATCTCTTCCTGCAAGGTCAATATGCGGAAGCAGCGAAAATAGTTCTTCCCGCTTTTCTGCCGTTAAGTATGTACTTCTTTCTGCAAGATAGTGCGCCGGTGTTTTCCCGTTTATATTTTGAATTGTATCGTCCGCGCCAAGCGCGAGCAAGTTCTTGACCATCTCTACTTTCCCGTAGATACAAGCAATATGAAGCGGAGTATTTCCGGCTTCCGCCGGTGCGTCCTGCGCCAAATTGATATTTACGCCCTTTTTCAACATAATATTAAGAGTGTCTGTATTGCCAAATCTCGCCGCATAATGGATCGCAGCGCGCCCGGTATTGTCGCTTTGTTCCATAGATTCTGCCGAGAACAACAAAAACGCTTCGCTTGGACATTTTTGATAACACGCCAGAATATTTGCCGGAGTTCTCCCTTTGATTACCGCGCTCTCCATATCTACTCCCATACGGATCAGTTTTTCTATCGTACTTGTATAGCGGCAGTATTCCATACACTTATCCCGCAGACAATTCACACTATCTGCTCCCCCATAGTACGGCTCGGTAAAACAAATATTTGTATCGCGAAACAAATCAAACAACCTGGCTTCCTGGTCTTTTAAAGCACAATCCAAAATATCTTCCAGACAGCCATAGTCATCGTCCTCCTGTGCAATCGCAATCAATTTTTTGGAAAGATACATCCCTAAGGAAAATAAGTCCATATCCTTTTTCTGACCGAACGCATCCCCAAACGCATTGTTTGCAATTCGTGCAAGATTGATTGTATCTACATCGGCAAGCTCGCAGATTCCTTGCGCCCCGTGATCTTTAAGCGCAATGCAAAGCCCCTCTTCCCTTAGATTCGCTGCCGCCAAAATCGGCGTTGTCCCCCGTTTTGTCGCCTGATTTACCAGATCTTTATATTTCATCAACAAAAGTGATGCTGTAATCTGCCCGTCAATAATCGCTATCAATAAAAGTGTTCCGCCAGCGTTATCAACAAAATAAGGGTCTGCTCCTTTTTCAAGAAATGTGCCAATTAAGGCGGAGCAGATTCTGCGGTTTTTGCCGTCAATCAAATATACAATCGGCGGTATGCCCTGGTTATCTTTCTGGTTGATATCAGCAGCAGGATAAACCGAGGCAAGCAGTCTTACAATCGCTTCTCTCTGATTTAAAGAATATTTTGGATTTTCAGGAATCTCCATGCCTTGTGCATAAATATGCGCAAGATAATGAAAGCAGGTTCTGCCCTTTATATCGCGGCAGGAAGCATCCGCCCCGCAATCCAGCAAAAGCTTTGCCATTGCAAAATTGCCGCGGCAGCAGGCGAGCAGAAGCGGCGTTATCCCAATTCCGCTGCTGTCCGGCAAATTGGCGTCCACCCCATTTTCCAATGCTCTTTTTACCGCCTGATAAAAATTATGCCATACTAAAAAATGAAATAAGGTATAATCGCTGCCCTGCACAGCTTTCGATAAACAATTATTTTCACATCCTGCCACACACTCTTCGATCTGCTGAATTTCTTCCATGGTGAACAGATTTTTTTTGTATTCACAATGGAGGAAATCATCTTCCCACCATGGAATATATTTTCCGTCGCTGTTTTCGGCAGATTCTTTTAATATGGCAGCCACATTTTCAATATCCATACTTCCCTCCATCCTATAAAAAAATAAAAGTGGATGATTTTATTATCAATTTTTATATTTCCTCAAAATAAAACACCTTGCCGCGCGGCGCAAAAGGAAGTCTCCTGCCGCGCGGTATTAAAAATGCATGTTCGTGCCGAATACGAAGATTATCTTCAATCCATCCATCGGTAACAATTAAAATCGGTCCGTTTTTTGGAAAATCTTTCGCCTGTTCTAATAAATCCACACCCGGCTGAAGCACCGTTCCGCCTCTGCCTTTTACCTGAACGCGCCCCGCAATATCCTCTGGAGCCAAATAGCCCGCATCATAAGCCGCCGCATCGCAGAACACCACGCGCGCATATGGAACTTCTTTTGCCTGAGCATAGCTTGCCACCGCACCTAGTGCAAGACCAAGCAATCTTGCATTCATCGAACCGGAAGTGTCGATCACCACGCCGAACGTCCGGCTGTATTCTGGTATTTCAGCTGCTGTATAGCTTGGTCTTGGAATATCCGGCGTGCTTCCCTGACGGCGGCTTGGTCTGGCGTAAGTGCGGTGTTTTGCAAGCGGAACAAAAAATTCGTCAAACCAATTTCCAAGCTGCACATCCCACGGAATCGGCGGCATTGCAAGCGCCCGGATCTCCTCGATCAGACCGGATGGCAGATATCCTCTTTCCTCGCTGATATGGTATTCCAGCCCGCTTTGCAGAGCGCTTCGGTAAAAATCATCCAGCGAAGCCACAGAAGTATTGGAAAATCCTCCTCTTTTTTTCCCTGTAATTACATCGCCTTTTCCATATCCTCGAAATGTATCCATTTTAGAAAATTTTCGCAGGTCTTTCCATATTCGATCATACAAACTCTCCGCGGAAATATCTTTTAATTGCTCATCATAAAGCCCGCGGTCCGGCATTGTTCCAATCCCCATTTCATGCAGCCATCCATTGATTACATAATCACAGGCAACATTCCAGAGATAAGCATCGCGCCCCTGGCATCGCTCATGGTGCATCAATCCTGCATGAAGAAACTCATGTGCAAGCACAAACTTTAATTCTTCATCATTTAAACCCGCCGCAGGATTTATATAAATTTCTCCGGCAGTCACATTTACTGCTGCAATGGAAATTTCTTCCTGATTACAATAACTGTAATCCTCAACAATACGAAACCCTGCTGCAAGCCCGCCAAGAAGCGGATAATGGCTGATAAACCACTGTGCTGCCCGCTCTGATCTGGTATGTTTTTGAACCGCCGATTCTTCGTGTCCGCCCGCCTCGCTTACAACGCTTGAAACCGAATATGCCAGCGCATAAGCAAACTTTAACATAAACTCATTTTTCTGATTTCTTTTTTCATCGTAAACTTTCGGCTGCTCCAGCCCCCGCATATCCATTCCAACCGCAGTTCCATAATTGCCATGCAAAGTAAAATTACGCTCTATTAAATATTGATAGATCTTTCTCTCATCCGTCAAGTTTCCTGAAAAGATATCCTCTGGATTTTCGCAGGTTGGAGAGCCAAATTTAATATCATGCAGAAACTTGCTGATATAAATATCGCACGCCATATTCCAGAACGTTTTATCGCAGGAAACTACCCATTCCGATGCACCATCCGGCAATTCCTTTTTATATCCCGGCATTCGCTCCGCGTCAAAATGCCCAAAAGCCAAATGCAGTTTGCAGTGCGCAATCGTGTACGCCCACTGCATAGGCGTCAGTAATGCATCTTTATTCAGCTCAATCGTTCCTTCTTTGTATACAACAGCGGCATCCTTATTCATATTTTCTTTGCCAAGCACTTGAATATATCCGCCCAGCCGCGAAAAAAGAGGATTTTGCTTTACCAGAGAAAGTCCCATATTCAGACGCTCTTCGCCGGGAGAAATATTGTTTGATTTTTTCTTGTTTGCCACACCTGACCGCCTTTTTCTTCGCAAGATTTTTTACATTCCGCAGAGAACACTGTAAAAATACAGATCAAAGCGCATATAACAAACCTTGTGTTTTCTTTATCACTCTTCTATAAAATTCCATATATCTTCCACAAAAAGGTAATCCAGTGAGCGTATTTGCACCTTTAAGATATCATCCACCAACATATTGGGTCTTAAATCACAATAATACACTCCATCCAACGGATTTAATTTCACAGTATATCCCTTAAAATGCCCTGTCAAAAATGTTGTATTAATTCCAAAACGTGGTTCTGTTCCTTTTCTTTGCACATCATTAAGAAATATTGCAAAATGCGGAGTATCAACATCTGTCAATCTATTATAAAGAAACTTATCAATAAATACTTTATCAATTCTGTCTTTACTTGAAGTTTTGACTGAACCGATCGCTTTAATTTTATCTTCTTTTTCAATAATAACATCGTGTTGGTAAGCCATTTTAAAAAGTTCTTCATTATCTATAATAACAGGTACAGAAACTATACCTTCTCTTACTGAAATTCCAATTTCAGAAATTATCAAACGTATGTATCTTTCGAATAAATCACCGTTAATTTTACGAGCTGTGTTACTTTCATTCGATGGAAGCGCATCTAAAGTCGCTCCAATTACCTGCTGACAGGTATATATAAAATTATTGAGCTGTCTCCTTATATCTTTTTCTTTTTTTATTTCTCTAATGTGTTTTAACGCATAATAAAAATTACTTTTTACTTTAGCAAAGTCTTCCGCTTTAATCATTAAATTACTATTGATTGGACGAGATATATTGAAATTTCCATCTTCTTTATATTGAAAAAAATGATAATGATTTTCATTTTGTGATACAATAACTGCTTGTAATCCATTATAGATAAAGTTTAAATATTCTTCACAAAAAGCAATATAAGCATCTATACTTATAAAACGAGTTTTATCTTTTGCCCATGTAATTAATTTATCTAACGTCATCGGATGGATTCCCTTCTTTTAACATTTGATTTATCAAATTCTATCCACTGTTCAACAGTTCGAAAAACAACATGATCTATTCGGTTTATAGCCCAAAAGTTATATTCTTCGTTCATTTCACAACCAATCCATTTTCGTTTTAATTGTTCTGCGGTAACTAATGTTGTCCCTGACCCTGAGAAAGGATCTAAGATAATATCTCCCGATTTACTTGCTGCCAAAATTAATTTTCGCAGTAATTCTTCGGGCTTTTGAGTAGGATGTTTTGTTTTTTCCCCCATCCCATTACATGTTGTAGGAATTTCAATAACATCTTTTGGTTTTGCGCCAAAAGGATTTGGAGTCCATATTGCAGACGATGATTTTTTGTTGCTATATTGACTGCTTTTTGCTTGTGGATGAGCTGGATATTTTAATGTATGTTCTCCATAAGGCACTCTTATTTCATCTATATTTAATTTAAATGCACCTGTTTTTCTTAAATGAAGAATGCTTTCATGAGAACGTCCCCAATCATTTCCAAGGTTCGCCTTATTTCTATAATGCCAAATCAACCATCTACAATTTGAAAAATATCGCATAGCAGGATGCTTTAGATCAGCCAAGATTTCACTAAAACCACATATATATAAACTTCCTGTTGGTTTTAAAATACGCGAAGCTTCTTTTATCCAGCGGATCGACCACTGAATATATTGCTCCTGTGACTCAAATTTATCCCAATCAGCTTTTTTTATATTATAAGGCGGGTCAGCAAAAACCAAGTCAATAGATTCATCTCGCACTTCTTTTAACCATTGTAAACTGTCTCCAGTAAAAAGAATGCCATTTTCTCGAACATAAGTAGGTGAGAATCTTTCCAATAATTCAGGGGTAACGCAAGATTTATATATCTCTGATTCTGTTAAGGGATAATTCTCTTTCAGTGTCGCGTGAGCAAAAGATTGCTGTTCACATTTATTTAAAACTTTTTTAGGCATAATAATAGACCTCCATAGATTGTGAAATCATTCAAATTTTTTCACATTTTTGCAAGCCGCGGCAGATCCCTTACAATCTCCACCATAAACCAATCTGGCAGCACATTGTTCTCATCCGCTGAAACAACCATCTGCGCGATCTCGTAATTGATCTGCGACAGCTCTTTGATCAGTGCTTTTGCCCGATGTACAAGATACTGGACGTCCTTATTTATATTTTGTTTGTTCTGCGGCAAATCATGCAGCAATCTTGATCGAAATGACTGCGCTGTAAAATAGAGAATATCTCTGTCTTCTGGTCTGGACGGCCATTTTGCATCCCCTTTTATAATATCGGACAACAAATGCTTGTTTCCAATCTGTTTTGTAAAAGCAAGAAACATTCCTGCATGTTTTGTGCTGATACACCCGTAAACCAGCACGCGCAGAATATTCTCTGAAAGTTCTTTTTCGCCCGCTCCATACTCTGTTAAAGCATCACTTAACATATGCCACGAGCGCGGTGTGGAATAAGGCTCCTCGTTTTTCGGCGGCTCAGAAAACAAATGATCTGGTCTTTGTGAAATATAATCCGTAACCCACGAATGAAGATGGTTCTCATAAGCCCACGCCAGCCACTGGGAAGCATCCGCTTTCATATGTACATGAAACATACGGTTGATCAAAGCGGAGGACATTGTTTTTACAATCGCGCCGTCCTGCGAGCGGTTTCCAGCACCGATTACAATGCTTCCTGCTGGAAGATGGTACTCGCCGACCCGCCGCTCGTGAATCAAACTGTAAAATGCTTTTTGAACTTCCTGTGAACAGGCGTTTAACTCATCCAAAAAAAGCACATAAGGCTCTTTTCTCGCAATCATTTTTGGCGGGAGAAACTCAGAAGTATCGCCTTTGATCTGCGGAATGCCAATAATATCCTCCGGCGCCAACTGGCTTCCAAGCAGAGAAACACACGGCAGCCCAACCTCCAGAGAAAATTTTTCCACCAGCGCTGATTTTCCGATTCCCGGCGCACCCCAGATAAAAACCGGGCGGGTCGGCGCAATATTTAATAGAATATCTAACAATTCATTTTGTGTTACGGAGTATGCTAAATTCATAAGTTAAAACCTTTCATTATCAGTTATGTACAAAATTTACTATTTGTCTGCAAAGAAATTTTCCCGGCTGCACTGGCAAAAATCTGTACAAAAATCACACAAATTTAGAAAATGGTTTTACTGTTATGCAGAAAAGTGGCTGTCATTTGTTATAAAATCTGCTTATATATTAGGATGCTGCCCACTTTATCGATAGACAGCATCCTCTCTGCGTCAAAATGTCAATTCAGCAAACAATTTTTTAACGTTGCATCAATTTCTATCATTGTAATAACTTTAAAATAAGGAAAATCCGTTTCCACTATAGCATCTTGCGATAATGCATTAAATTTACTCCGAAACTTCCACTTTACGGATTTCTTTTGTCCTGATTTCTTCGCACACCGCAGAAATAAAATCAGAGAGCTGCTTCTTGCCTTCATCCCCAAGATAGCGGCTGCGCACTGCCACAACGCCCTCTTCTTCCTCTTTCTGTCCAACCACAAGCATATACGGCACATGTGCAAGTCTTGTCTCACGGATCTTAAATCCAATTTTCTCCGCGCGCGAATCCACAGTTGCTAAAATACCGTTTTTCCTCAACTCAGCAAGTACTTTATCTGCATAATCATTGTATTTATCGGAAATCGGAAGCACCCTTACCTGCTCCGGGCAGAGCCAGGTCGGGAAATTACCTGCATATTTTTCAATCAGCCATGCAAGTGTTCTCTCGTAACAGCCCATAGAAGTACGGTGAATAATATACGGGCGCACCTTGTTGCCGTTCTGGTCAATATAGTACATATCAAATTGCTCGGCAAGCAATGCATCCCACTGAATCGTAATCATCGTATCTTCTTTGCCGTACACGTTCTTTGTGTTAATATCAACCTTCGGTCCATAGAACGCCGCCTCTCCGACATCTTCCACAAACGGAATACCAAGCTCGGTCAGCACGTCGCGTATATGCTGCTCGGTCTGCTCCCAAACTTCCGGTTCACCAATATATTTTTCGCGGTTATCCGGGTCCCATTTGGACAGATGATAAGTCACATCATCTTGCAGTCCAAGCGTTGTTAAGCAATATTTTGCCAGTGCTAAACACCCCTTAAACTCTTCCACCATCTGGTCTGGACGTACAATCAAATGCCCCTCGGAGATCGTAAACTGGCGCACGCGCGTTAATCCGTGCATCTCGCCGGAATCTTCGTTTCGGAACAGCGTTGAAGTTTCGCCGTAGCGGATTGGAAGATCGCGGTAGGACTTCTGGCTTGCCTTATATACATAATACTGGAACGGGCAGGTCATTGGACGCAGCGCAAATACTTCCTTATCTTTCTCTTCATCGCCAAGTACAAACATTCCCTCTTTATAATGATCCCAGTGACCAGAAATCTTATAGAGATCACTCTTTGCCATCAGCGGTGTTTTCGTGCGCACATAGCCCCACTCATTGTCTTCCAAGTCCTCAATCCAGCGCTGCAGCGTCTGAATCATCTTTGTACCCTTCGGCATCAAAAGCGGAAGCCCCTGTCCAATCACATCCACTGTTGTAAACAGTTCCATCTCACGCCCAAGCTTATTATGATCGCGTTTTTTAATATCTTCAAGATATGCCAAATATTCATCTAAATCTGCATTTTTTGTAAATGCCGTACCATAAATTCTGGTCAGCATCTTGTTCTTTTCACTGCCTCTCCAATAAGCACCGGACGAGGAGATCAGTTTGATCGCCTTAATATTTTTCGTACTCATCAAATGCGGACCAGCGCACAGATCCACAAAATCCCCCTGGCGGTAGAATGACAATTCTGCATCTTCCGGCAAGTCGAGAATCAGCCGAACCTTATAAGGCTCGTCACGCTCTTCCATCAGCTTGATCGCCTCAGCGCGCGGCAGCGTAAACCGCTCTAATTCTGCTCCTTCCTTGATAATCTTTTTCATCTCCGCTTCCAGCGCATCCAGCGCGGCGCGGTCAAACGAAGGGCAGTCAAAATCATAATAAAATCCGGTATCAATCGACGGTCCAATTGCAAGTTTTGCTTCTGGATGCAATCTTTTTACCGCCTGCGCAAGCACATGGGAAGTTGTATGACGATATGCCGCCTTTCCTGCCTCGTCGTTGAACGTAAGAATATTTAACTGAGCATCTTCCGAGACCACAGTTCTTAAATCTACCACCTCACCGTTCAATTCTCCCGCACACGCCATTCTGGCAAGCCCCTCGCTGATATCCTTTGCAATATCAATCACAGACATCGCGCCTTCATACTGCTTTACCGAACCATCTTTTAACGTAATCTTCATTTTACATCCTCCATCTCTGCGCTTTTTTTGCGCACCAACAATTTTTTGCCAAACTGCACATCTAAAATTAAACCAACCTGCAGAAAGTTCTTTTTTGAGAAAACGCTTCTCTTTCCTGCTTACCGCGGCTGCGACTGATTTCCTTGTGCGAGCGTGCTTTGCATCAAGCTGGAAAATGCTTCTCCTTCCTGCTTGCCGCGCCGCTCGCTTGTCGCGCCTGCGACTGATTTCCTTGTGCGAGCGTGCTTTGCATCAAGCTGGAAAATGCTTCT
>CAMUAR010000032.1 GCA_947086895.1 uncultured Lachnospiraceae bacterium
GCGGCATAATTCCACTGCACGGGTCTGTCTTCTCAAATTGAGCAGGAATGCTTTTTCTCCTGCTCACCGCGCGACCCGTGCGCCGCACCTGCGGCATAATTCCACTGCACGGGTCTGCGCATAAAAATTCCTGTTTATTTTTTTATGCAGAACGTTTTTCTTCCCCAATTTTTACAATTCCATCAAACCGTTTCCAATACTCCTCCGACCAGTCATGGCTGATCACCACGCGCGTAATCCCTTCCTGCGCAAAAATAAAGTCGTTGATCAATTTTACATTCTCCGGGTCAAGCCCTGTTGTCGGTTCGTCAAAGATCAGTACCGGCAGGTGATGGCGCATCATCCGCGCAATGCAGATTCTCTGTCTCTCACCACCGGATATTTTATCTCCAAAATCGCCTAGCGGTGCATCCCCAACGGTTTCCGCCAACTTGGTTAAATTTACCTTTTGAAGCAATTCTTTATACTCTGCACTGTCTTTTTCCGGTTTTCCGCTGTAAAGAGTAATGTTTTCATACAGCGAAGTATTAAACAAATGAGCGGACTGACTGATCACTCCAACAAAACTATATATTTCACGCTCCGACATATCGCGGATATCTTTTCCTGCCAGAGTAATTTTTCCGGTATAATCTTCATGCTGCTTCAGCAGCAGTTTCATCAATGTTGATTTTCCGCTTCCGCTCTCGCCGACAATCGCATAACAGCCGCCCGGCTCAAATTCATAGTTAAAATGATGGTAAAGCTGTTTTTCTCCAAAAGCAAACGAAATATCTTGATATTTTAAATCCGCCTGCTGCACTGAGGAACCGGAATACTCTGTTATTGATTTTATCTCGTTTTCCTCACAAGGACAATAATACTCCTTTGAAATTTTTTCTTTGATCGGCTTTGCTGCGCGGTAACTTACCACATATTCGATTAAATTTGAAAAATCGTTTGATACTCCTCCAAAATAGGTAACCGCAGGCAAAAGCATTCCGGCACCGATCTTTCCGTTCCAGATTAAAAGCGCGCTGATTCCAATGCAGGAAATCTGCAAAATCCAGGTGCTTTCAATCAAAATGCGGTTGCTTTTTCCAGACGTTATTGTATAGTTGTCATAAACCTGCTGTCTGTTCTTCATAATACCCGCAAACCGTTGAAGAAACGGCTGGATTCGGTTATCCATCCGAATGGTTTCATAACCCTCAACGATCTCTTTCGTCACCTCAGTAAACGCCTGATTTTTCTCAGAATATTCTTCTTGTATCTTCTGAAGCCGCTTTGAAAAAATCTGCCCGCCATACAATGGCAAAAGTGCTAAAACAGCAGCGATAATAGCAAGCATCGGATGAATACAAAAAAGCATCGCAAAATTGACCACGATACTTGCAGCCGTACAGAAAATATTTGGAATACTCTCAAGCATCGTTCCGTAAATACCAACATCGTTCATCAATAGACTCAGATAATAAGATTCCGTATTTTCTCGAAATACAGAGAACGGACGCAGAAGCATATTTTTTGTAATTCCGTTTCGCACACGGTTCAATTTTCCTGATACATAAGCTCTTTTTATTTTGAAATGATACGCACAAAAAATATAATCCAAAATTAACAAACCCATCATTGCAAGCAATGCAAGCACAATATTTCTTATACTTTTGTTTTCTGCTCCGCTTTGCCCGCTGGCAAAATCGACGATAACAGAAAACAGATAAGCACATGCTGTTATTGACAGAGTAGCTAAAATATTAAAAAAACAGGCTAAAACCAATTTCTTTTTGTCACGTTTCGTTGTTTCCATTTTTCCCACTTTCCTCCGCCTAAGCGGCATTTTTATTCAAGATTGAAATTCCTATTTTGAATTTTTTACATTCCCTACCAAACGAAAAAGCAAGGAAACGCCCAAGAGCCGGGAGGAGGTTATCAACCATCCGCCCAGCCTTGAACTAATGCTTTTTCAAAAATCAATTTACTTTTTTACGATGGTCCAATCGGTTTTGGACTTGTGGTACTGCAGCCTTTGCAAAATATTGCATTACCGCAGCCGTCTCCAAGTTCCTCAACCGCTTCGCTCTGCTCGGTAATCTCATGAATCTCCAAATCCACCAAGCTGTTCTCTAAAATGTCCTTCAGCATACGAAATACCCTCCTTTTTCTTTTTTTGGTTGGAAGTCTGTTTTGTAGCAGACTCTCTATTCTTGAACGCTGGAAGCACTATGACTTCCCGCATAATCCAAGACAATCTTTTCCTGCCACTGCCGCTCTGCATGGCAGCTCATGCCATCGCCATTCTCGTGCAGCAGCATACTTGCCGGGCAGGCACGGCAAAGTTCTTTTGCCCAGCACTCGCTGCACTTTTCATTTTGAATCTTGTGCGCTTTTCGCAGCCGTTCCAAAACTTCACTGTATTTTGTAAAATCAAACTGCCCATCTTTGTAGCATGCAATTTGATATTCCTTATGTCCAACAAAAAAATGACATGGAAAAAGATCGCCGTTCGGCAGCAGAATAAAGGACTCGGTTCCTGCGCCGCAGGTAATATCAGAAAAATATTTTTTTGATAATCTGCTTGCAAATCTTATTTTTCCATCGGAAAATTGATCGCTGTCCCAGACGTCTCTGCCGTTTTCAATCACCAGCGACTCGTCGCCGCCGTGACCGCAGTCCGCCACAAGTACTTTTTCTACGCCAAACTCAGAGCATAGAAAATCTCTTACTTCGTCTCTTGTATACCCCATTTGCTGATGCAATGTTGTATAGGTAGTTTCTATCATTGCCGGAGCAGTTCCCTGCTCTTTCAGATTTTGAATCCCCCTCTCAATTCTTTTGTACGTCCCGTTTCCTGCGCGGTCGATGCGAAGGCAGTCATTAACCTGCTGCGGACCGTCCACGCTTACTGTTACGCGAATCTGATATTTTGCAATAATCTTTGCCATTTTTTCATCAATCAATGTCGCGTTGGAAACCATCGTAAATTTCGGCATGTTCTGAAAAATACCTTTTGCGGTATTTTTTTCAAAAAAATCACAGACCGCTTCAATCGTGTCCGGGCAGAGCGTCGGCTCACCGCCAAAAAACATAACTACATGAATTTTTCTGTATGTACCGACAAGCAGTTTTTCCAGATATTCCAGCGCGGTTTCCGGCTTCAAATGCTGTGCTTTCTGCCTGTAGCTTCCTCCTTTTGCGTAACAGTACCGACAATTTAAGTTACAGTCGTTTGCCAGCATAATTTCCAGACGGTATAAACTGTCCGTTTCTAAAAGATTTGGCATAGACCTGACAGGAAGCTCTTCGCATCCTTCAAATTGTTTTTCTATATACTCTTCCAGCTGTCTGGAATCCGATTCTGCAAGCTTGTTGTCAAAATACTGCTCCAGTGCTTCCTGAATTGCTTTTGCATGTTCTGGAGTTGTCGTTTTTACCTTGCCTTTTCTTGGCTGATAAACAATACCAATTTTATTATCGTAAGCAGCCAGAATATCTCCTTTTTTCATTTTGCTCCCATCTGTCCGCTTTTGCGGACACTCAAATCAGGGAGGTTGAAAGTCTATTTCTTTCAACCTTATCCCCCTGCTTGCTCTGCACGTATACCAATCAATAATTTAAACGTACTTTTCTTTTAAACTTTTTCCTCACCTTCGGAAAAGACATACTCCATGCAATCCAGCTCTACGCAGCATTCCATAATACTTTTCCCGTCGTGAACAATAAAACAGCAGTTTGAGATCCCGCCCTGTTCTTTCGCGGCACTGGAAAACCATTCCATAAACTTCATATCCTGTTTTGAAAAACTGACTGTCTCGTACTCTGGAGCAGATAATTCCCTTATATGGGTATGGATAATCACCGGTACTTTGCCCTCTTTGCTGCAATATCTCAGCAATGTATAGCTTACGCCAGCAGGAATTACCGAACGCTGCTTTGTTGTACTTCCGCCAACTTCTTCTACCATACAGAAATCCTCAATGATATAATACGGATCAAGTTGTGAAGTCTGTACTGAAGCAACTGCCACTGCACAATGTTCTCTGCTCTGGTCGGATAAAGATAAGCTGGTCATTTTCTTTATTATATTACAACTGTCTCTGAAAGGCATACTGGAAAACCTCTTTCCTTTTTGATGAAACTTGCAGTTTTGCAAATATTATTGACGCTGCACTGTTGTTTGTTTCATCTATGCCCCTATTATATTGTTTGTCTTAGAATTTGAACATACCAAAACTGGAAAAAATTATTTTCCAATTTTGGTATGTTGTTCTTAACACAATCTGATATAATCTCATAAGAAGCAAAACAAGCAAGACGAAATCGTGAAACATGTTTTTTGTTTTTATTAGACAGATTGCGCCGCGCTCCATGGTCAAAAAAACGCAGCGCAGCAAAACTCCTAAAATTTTGCTTTGAACATAAAAACAAGGTATAATATCGACAGATATTATACCAGCGCCGATTTGCGTCCGACCAACGGGAGGACATCTTCATCTGCAAATCGTGCGCATCCCTCGGAGAGTACCATATCGGAACGATATGGTATAATATCTACCGATATTATACCTGCGCCAGTTCGCGCTCGACCGAAGGGAGAGAATCTTCCTTAGCGAACTGTGTGCATCTTCCAGAGGAATACCATGTTTGAAGAACATGGTATAATGAAACTATTTTCTTAATGGAAAGGAAAAAACAGAATGAAAAAAGCAATAATACTATTTACTGTAACTGTCTCGGTACTTCTTTCTATGCCAAATACAGCATCCGCAGGAAAAAGCTTAAAAGTTAAAACAATGCGGGTAGTGGATGAGGAGAATATAGAATATATTGGACAACCCCGCCCAGATTCTCCCCAACCACATTCCATATATCCTACGGCAACGATTTAAACCTATCTGGATATAAACGTTCCCCCAGCCTTTTTATTCTCTTTGTCGTTTCATTTTCTCTTGGATTTATACTTAAATAATAAGCTTGGATCAGCATTTCTTTGCATTGTTCTCGTTCTTGTGATATAAGAATTTTCTGGTCTGCGGCAAGTGTTTGCTCTTTCTTATCTTCTGGGATTTTTTCATAAGGAAAAATCCCTTTTCTTATCATTTGCTCTTTGTTCCATACAATATCATACATAAAATTACATATTAAATCAATTAAGTTTTGGTTTTTCAGTTCCTCTATCCCCAGTTCGCAATATTCCATCGATCTTTTATGTTGGTTTGTCAAACACATCAGCTCAGATAACTGTCTTAAAATTGTGCAATGCCATACTGCATAAAAATCATCCTCCATATATCGATGTTCCACGCTTGCTTTCATCTTCAGCAAAAGTTCTTCTTCCTTATCCCTCCATTTCATTGCATCATAAGCTTTTGCAATATTAAATAAAATTTGAAATTCCTCGTTATTGTATGGCCAGCCTGCCAGATCAATACGATCCAAATCTGGAATGGTACAGCGAAGAGCATTAAATAAAATTTTTATGTATTCTTCTGGTGAGATTTCTTTTTGTTCATAAGCCAGCGTTGCTTTGACTTCCATCAAATACTGCTGGTTTCTTATATATCCTGGATATAGTTCCGACTCCAGCAATTCTAAAGTTTCCCTGGCTTTTTGAAATTCTTTATATATTACATAAGTATAAATATCTGTTTTTAAATTTAAATATCTTCGTTTTTCTGCTGGTACTAAAATGGTTGTATAATTGCGTTCTGAAACTTGCCCTATACACTCCATAATTTTTTCAAACATTCCTGTTTTTATACTTGTTTTTCCATTCTCGATCCGATACAATGTCTGAACACCGCAAACCTCTTTTTCTGCACGATTGCTCAGCATTTCACACAGTTTTTCGCGTGAAATGTTAAGAGCTTCGCGTTTCATACGAATCACGCGCCCTGCCAGATATCTTGCCATTCTGCCCCCATTTCTGCAATAAAAATTTACATTGTCTTATATTCCCACAGCGAAAGTTTCGACTTTTCCGGCAGCATTGACACTCTGTCCGAAATTTATATCACTTCAATTCCTTCTTGTTCTATATATTGTTTTACTTCTTTTAAAAGCTCTTTACAATGGAACACCATAGCTGCATAGTATGTTGATTTCAAATCTTCCTCGTATGCTGCTCTTTGTTCTTCCCTCTGAAATCCAAGCTGTTTTTCTGCTTTTGCTTTTAAAAACTGCATCTCGCACCGATTTTCCAGTTTTGATGTTGTTGATAATTCTTCCAGCGTTTCGCTGCAGATTTTGATACATTCTTTGTATTTTTCTGCTGTATATAAACTTTCCGCATAATACTGCATGGCTTTGCGGCAGGAAGGCGGAAATACTCCTTCTCTCTTTTTGCACCATTGATAATACTGATAAATTTCCTTTAATTTATCTTCTTTTTCAGAAGAATTTTCTTTATAAAAAACAATTTCCGCTATACAAGAAAGTTCTGTGGTGCTTAATACTTTCCGCTGTTCAAACCTCTGCTGATAATCCGGCGCGGTCAATGTAATTGCTTCCGCAAACATTTTCGATATTTCTTTTTTATCCAGACGTTTTCTTTTTTGCTCTAACATTCCCCTTTGATAAAGTACAAACTGTTTTTGCAAAAATGACGAATCGCCTGCTTCCCTGACCTCCTCTTCATACTTTGCCAATGCCTTCTCTGCCTGCT
Source organism: uncultured Lachnospiraceae bacterium (assembly GCA_947086895.1). Taxonomy (GTDB): domain Bacteria; phylum Bacillota; class Clostridia; order Lachnospirales; family Lachnospiraceae; genus RGIG4057. The sequence continues at coordinate 6,644 of CAMUAR010000032.1, forward strand.
CATACTGTTCATTTTGAATTAAAATCAGGATTTCTTTTCTTAAACAGTATATTTCATATTCTCTGGCGTCGAGAAAAATCTCTATTTCAATTTCATTTTCCGGCACTTTCATCCGGTCTAACAGCGCTATTACAATAAAGTAATCCACATTGCGCGACCCGTCTTCCGCGCGCGACATCGTAGGGACTGAGCAGATTCCTGGGCAGACTTCTTCCATGGTATAATTCCTAATCTGCCTTATATGGCAGAGAAATTCACCGATCACATTTTTTTTACAAATTTTAATATCTTCACTTCCTGATATATCATCTCTATACTTACTTTTTCCCTGGTTTTTCACGCCTTGCATCCTCTTATTTTCTATATTCTAACCTTATTTTACATAAAAAGAATAAAATGTCAATTCTTTTTTTACTTAAATAAATAAATATTTTTTCTTTAAGACAATTTTCTTTGTTTTCAAAGACAGTATGGTACGGAATGTTTTCAAAAATAAAAAGGCAGCTGATTTTCTGTTAAGATAAATCACTGCCAGTGACCAAGAATGATCCATAAAATTCAATTTTTTAGATTACTTACTGCTGAGAGATATTTTTTCCTGGTTATACAGATTTTCTCCTTTGTCGTCTATTACAACAATTACTGGAAAATCTTTTACTTCAAGTTTATAAATTGCTTCTGCACCCAAATCTTCATAAGCGGCAATTTCCGCTTTCACAATACATTTTGACAAAAATGCTCCCGCTCCGCCAACTGCTGCAAAATAGACGGCATGGTATTTTTTCATCGCGTCTATCACAGCTTCACTGCGCTTCCCTTTGCCGATCATTCCTGTTATGCCAAGCTCTATCAATGTTGGGGTATATTTATCCATACGTGTGCTTGTTGTCGGTCCGGCAGAGCCGATCACCTGTCCTTCTTTTGCAGGAGTTGGACCAAGATAATAGATGGTCTGATTTTTTATTGGTATCGGCAGTTCGCCGCCTGCTGCCAGCGTTTCTATCATTCGTTTATGTGCTGCATCTCTTGCAGAATAAAGAGTTCCTGTCAAATACACATAATCACCAGAATTTAGATTACATACGAATTCTTTTGTTATAGGTAATGTTATTTTTCTCTCCACAAAAATCTCCTTCTGTATTCAAAACATTATTCGCATTTTTACTGCGAAATGCATCCGTTTACATTATGCAAATCTTTATCTTGTCTTTTCGAAACAAGTATGTCTGAACACTGCTTTTTGTCCGCTGTAACTGCTTTTATAAAATTTACAGTACCCTTTTTACATGTCTGTTTACATGGCAGCATAGATTGATCGCAACGGGAAGCCCTGCAATATGTGTCGGGTATGTTTCAATATTTAAGCCGAGCGCAGTTACTTTTCCTCCAAGTCCTCCAGGACCAATTTTTGTTTTGTTGATTTCTTCCAACAATTCCTTTTCAAGTTCTCTGATATGAGGAAAAGGGGATGGGGTGTCCAAATTTCTTGTCAGTGCCTTCTTTGCAAGAATCGCACATTTTTCAAAGTCGCCGCCGATTCCGACACCGACAATCATCGGCGGGCAGGCATTTGGTCCTGCAAGCTTCACAGTCTCTAAAACTGCCTGTTTTACGCCCTCTATACCATCGGCGGGCTTTAACATAAGGATGCGGCTTGTATTTTCACTGCCAAACCCCTTTGGCGCTACAATAATCTCAATGTTTTCTCCCGGCACAATGCTGTAATGAATAATTCCTGGTGTATTATCCTTTGTGTTTTCTCGAAGAAGCGGGTCTGATACTACGGATTTGCGCAGATAACCGTCGCGGTATCCCTGACGGATGCCTTCGTTGACAGCATCTTCGATCGCTGTTCCTTCTATGCGTACCTCCTGTCCAACTGCAAGAAATACAACTGCCATACCAGTATCCTGACATATTGGAATTTGTTCGTTTTCAGCGATTGCAAGGTTTTCTTCCAACTGCTCCAATACCCTTTTTCCAAGTGCAGATTCTTCTTTTTCTTTCGCCGAAAGTACTCTTTTTTTTACATCTTCGGATAAAGAAACATTCGCTTCGATACACATTTCACGAATGTTTTTTGTAATTTCGTCCGTGTGAATGATTCTCATTTTTTCCTCTCATTCCGCCGCGCACGCGGCATTTTCATCAAGGGAATTTTGTGCTGTGCAACACCGCAAATTAGTATAAACTTTACCATACATAGAACAAGCGGATAAAATCATGAAACTGTACCAACAAATAAAAAACAATATTTTTACTGGCAGAAAAAAGACAAGCTGTCATTGAACTTCATCCAGTAACCGTCCGTTTCCTGACTTTACTGCAAATCATCAAACTTACAGCTTGCCTTTCTCAATGATTTCTGCAAATCCATTTGATCTTTTATGTTGTCTGCATACTGCTGATATCTCACAAAATAAATTGAGCAGTCTTATCTCTGATTTTATACCGCGCAGATCATTCCAAAAGAAACTTCAGTAAATCGCAAAACATACAAATTTATTCTTGGTTATTCTCTGTTTCTTCCTCGTCGTTCTCTTTCTCTTCCAAAGCGCGCGTCACAAGAGCTTCCAAATCGGATGCACCTTCCGTTTTCGCAGCTACAGCTTTTTCAGGAATTTCTTCCTCCTCAAGTTCCTGCTCCAGCTTTTTGAGTACATCCTCCTCGCTGACTGTACTGCTTTCTTTGACCTTTGCAAAGCTTGCCACGCGAATATCCTTTTCTGTGTCAATATTGATCAGCTTAACGCCTGAAGTAATTCTTCCAAGTTTGCTGATGCCGCTCACTGCAAGGCGGATGATAATTCCCTCGTTGGTGATAATCATAATCTCGTCGTTTTCATCAATTGCTTTCGCGCCGACGACATTCCCTGTTTTTTCAAGAATCTTATAGCATTTTACGCCCTTGCCGCCGCGGTGCTGACAGCTGAATTCAGATATATCCGTCAGTTTGCCAAGTCCGTTTTCCGACACAATTAACAGGTATTTGCCCTGCGTGTCAATCTGCATGGAGACAACTTCGTCTTCCGGGGATAAATTCATGCCAATTACCCCCATAGAAGCGCGTCCTGTACTGCGTACATCCTTCTCATTAAACCGGATGCAGATTCCGTCCTTCGTCACAAGGAATATGTCTTTCTGGCTGTTTGTCACCTTCACCTCAATCAGCTCGTCATCTTCCCTTAAACTGATCGCCTGAAGACCGTTTTTTCGAATATTTTCATACTCTTGTATTTTTGTCTTTTTCACCATGCCGTTTCTTGTTGCCATAAACAGATAGCGGTCGTCTTTATATTCCCGCAGCGAAATCACAGCGGTAATCTTCTCCTGCGGCTGCAGCTGCAATAGATTTACAATCGCCGTCCCGCGCGCAGTGCGGGAAGATTCTGGTATCTCGTAAGCCTTCAGACGATAGACGCGCCCCTTGTTTGTAAAAAACATAATGTAATGATGGTTCGTCGTCATAAACAGGTCTTCAATAAAGTCCTCCTCAATCGTCTGCATCCCCTTGATCCCTTTACCGCCGCGGTGCTGGCTCTTAAAATTGTCGATCGACATTCTCTTGATATAGCCAAGCCTTGTCATAGCGATTACAACATTATTGTCTGGAATCAGATCTTCCATATCGATATCGAATTCATCATAGCCGATGGATGTTCTGCGCTCGTCTCCGTACTTGTCGCGGATTGCAAGAAGCTCGCTGCGCACCACGCCCAAAAGCTCTTTTTCATCCCCAAGAATTTCTTTGAACCGCTCAATTTGTTTTTGCAGTTCCGCATACTCATTTTCCAGACGTTCGCGCTCCAAACCAGTAAGCGCTCTAAGGCGCATATCTACGATTGCCTGCGACTGCACATCGTCCAGTCCAAACCGCTCAATCAGGCGTTCCTTTGCAACCGGCGTCGATTTTGAGGAACGTATTATACTGATTACCTCATCAATATTGTCAAGGGCGATCAGCAGTCCCTGCAATATATGGGCGCGCTCCTCGGCTTTATTTAAGTCGTACTGCGTCCTGCGCGTGACAACATCCTCCTGGTGCTTTAAATAATAACTTAACATCTCCAGAAGGTTTAACACTCTCGGCTGATTATTGACCAGGGCAAGCATAATAACTCCGAAGGTATCCTGCATCTGCGTATGTTTATAAAGCAGATTCAACATTACGTTCGGGTTGATATCACGCCGCAGTTCAATGCAGATTCGCATACCCTCCCTGTTCGACTCGTCGCGCAGTTCTGTAATGCCGTCAATTTTCTTGTCGCGCACCAAATCAGCGATCTTTTCAATCAGCTTGGCCTTGTTTACCATGTATGGAAGTTCTGTCACAATAATGCGGTTTTTGCCGTTTGCCATCGGCTCGATATCCGTCACGGCGCGCACCCGAATCTTCCCGCGCCCCGTGCGGTACGCCTCCTCGATCCCGCGCGTGCCAAGAATCATTGCTCCTGTCGGAAAATCCGGTCCTTTTACAACATCCAGAACTTCTTCGATTGCCGTTTCCTGATCTGCGATTTTATTATCAATAATTTTTGCAACTGCATTGATGATTTCTCTGAGGTTGTGCGGCGGAATACTTGTCGCCATGCCGACAGCAATTCCAGACGTCCCGTTGACCAATAAGTTTGGTATTCTTGACGGCAAAACATCCGGTTCGCGCTCTGTCTCGTCAAAGTTCGGCGAAAAATCCACCGTATTTTTATTGATGTCGGCAAGCATTTCCATTGATATTTTGCTTAAACGCGCCTCAGTATAACGCATGGCTGCCGCCCCGTCCCCATCGACAGAGCCAAAATTCCCATGCCCGTCAACCAGAGGGTATCTGGTTGACCATTCCTGGGCAAGATTCACCAGAGCACCGTAGATGGAACTATCTCCGTGCGGATGATATTTACCCATTGTATCGCCGACAATACGCGCGCATTTACGATGTGGTTTATCTGGTCCATTATTCAGCTCTATCATTGCATACAGAATCCTGCGCTGCACGGGTTTTAAGCCATCACGCACATCCGGCAAGGCTCTTGCAGCGATTACGGACATCGCGTACTCAATATAGGATTCTTCCATTGTCTCCTTGAGATCGACGTCATTGATTTTATCAAAAATTGTATCGTCCATTCACATTCTCCATTTTATACCCGCGCTGTGCCAAACCAGCTTTTTTCGCGCGGCACTATACTTTCCCCAGTTCACTCATTGCTTTAACGTATCAGCCAAAAATTTTTCCGCCGCATTTTTCTCATTATATCACAACAAATACAACAAACGGCCAAAAAATTAGTTTCTTCTGCTCACTTTTAATAAATATCAAGATTCTTTACAAATTTTGCGTTCGCCTCGATAAACTCCCGCCTTGGATCGACATTATCTCCCATCAGCGTTGTAAATGTAACATCGATTTCCGATGACTTTTCCTCGTCAATCACAACGCGCCGTAAAACACGTTTTTCCGGGTCCATGGTCGTCTCCCAGAGCTGGTCGGCATCCATCTCTCCAAGCCCCTTGTAGCGCTGTATTTTATTGTTGTTATCGCGCCCGATATCAAGGAGAATCTTATTTAGCTCCTCGTCGTTGTACGCATACCAGATCTGCTTGTTCTTCTCAATTTTAAACAGCGGTGGCTGCGCTAAGTAAACGTAGCCTTCACGAATCAAGTCCGGCATAAAACGGTAGAGGAAGGTAAGCATCAGCGTCGCAATATGCGCGCCGTCCACATCGGCGTCCGTCATAATAATAATCTTGTGATACCGGAGTTTTGTGATATCAAAATCCTCGTGAATGCCGGTGCCGAACGCGGTGATCATCGCGCGGATCTCAGCGTTTCCAAGAACCTTGTCCAGCCTTGATTTCTCGACATTTAAGATCTTTCCGCGCAGCGGCAAAATCGCCTGCGTCGCACGCGAGCGGGCTGTCTTTGCCGAACCTCCTGCGGAATCTCCTTCGACAATAAAAATCTCGCAGTTTTTTGGATCCTTATCCGAGCAGTCCGCAAGCTTTCCAGGCAGGCTTGTGATATCAAGCGCAGTTTTTCTTCTTGTCAAATCGCGCGCCTTTCTTGCGGCATCTCTCGCCCTCTGCGCTAAAATCGCTTTTTCGCAGATAATTTTTCCGACCGCCGGATTCTGCTCCAAGAAGTAAGTCAGCTGCTCTGTGACAATCGTTTCCACAGCTCCGCGCGCCTCGCTGTTGCCAAGTTTTTGTTTTGTCTGCCCCTCGAACTGCGGCTCTGGAAGCTTGATGCTGATAATGGCGGAAATTCCCTCCCTGATATCCTCACCGGAAAGCGGCTGCTCATTCTCCTTTAAATGCTTCATAAGCCTTGCATAAGCGTTGAATGTTTTAGTAAGCGCGTTTTTAAAGCCTGTAAAATGGGTTCCGCCCTCCGGTGTGATAATATTGTTTACAAAGCTGTAACAGCTTTCTGTGTAGGAATCATTATGCTGAATCGCTACTTCAACATAGACGTCATCCTTTGTTCCCTCGCAATAAATAATCTCAGGATAAAGCGCCATACGGCTTTTATTCAAATACTCAACATACTCTTTAATACCGCCCTCATAATGAAATGTGCGTTTCTTTTCTTCCTCCTCCCGCAAATCCGTCAGATTGATTTTTAACCCTTTTGTCAAAAATGCAGTCTCGCGCAGCCGCTCTTTTAAAACATCATAATCAAATACTGTTTCCTCAAAAATTGTATCGTCTGGAAGGAAAGTAACCGTGCTGCCCGTGCGGTCCGTCGTTCCGATCTCCTCAAGCGGAGTCACCGTTTTACCGCGCTCATACCTCTGTTTATAGCGTTTACCGTCCAGGTCGATCACAACCTCAAGCCAGGAGGAAAGCGCGTTTACAACGGAAGCACCTACGCCGTGAAGCCCACCGGATACTTTGTATCCCCCACCGCCAAATTTACCGCCGGCATGGAGGATCGTAAAGACGACTTCTACGCTCGATACGCCTTTTTTCTTGTTGACCTCGACTGGAATACCGCGGCCATTGTCGATAACGGTTACAGAATTGTCAGGATTGATAAGAACATCAATCTCGTTGCAGTACCCTGCCAAGGCTTCGTCTACCGCGTTGTCAACAATCTCATACACAAGGTGATGCAGCCCTCTGCTGGATGTACTGCCGATATACATGCCCGGTCTTTTCCGAACTGCCTCAAGCCCCTCCAAGATCTGTATCTGGTCAGCTCCGTAATCTTTGCTCATTTCGTTATACCTCTTTTCTCTCCTGTGGCCTGTGACAGCCACCCTTACGTTACCGTCCTGACGCAAATAGATGCGCAGGACAAACCGAGGAAATTTATAGATCTATTTTATTTTCCTCAGCCAATTTTCCCCTGCACAATATGATAAATGCGATCCGACTGAAACCTCTCTTTTACAAATTCTTCCAATCCGGTGCAGGTTATTACCGTCTGTATCTCTTTTATATTATCGAGCAGTTGCTTCTGCCGTCCCCGGTCAAGCTCCGACAACACGTCGTCAAGAAGAAGGACGGGATTGTCTTTCACCGTTTTTTTCACCAGTTCAATTTCCGCCAATTTCAAAGAGAGCGCTGAAGTTCTCTGCTGACCCTGCGAGCCAAACTTTCGGATATCATTCCCCCCAAGATAAAAGCTAATATCATCCCTGTGAGGTCCGTGCAGCGTACTTTTCTGCAAAATTTCTCTTTCTCTGTCCCCAGCCAAACAAGACAGAAAATCATCCGGCAGAATGCTCGGCTCATAGCGCAGAGATAATTTCTCTCCTCCAGACAGCACTGCATGAACCTCGCCAACCAGTTCATTTAACTCACGGATAAATTTTTGCCGCGCTTTGATAATCCCCGCGCCATATTGAGCCAGCTGTTCATCCCAGACAGGAAGCGTATCGGCAAGCCTGCGGTTTAAACTAATCTGTTTTAACAGGTTATTTCTCTGTTCTAACACACGGTTGTACTGTATAAGTCCATGCAGATAAATTTTATCCAGCTGGCAGAGTTCCATATCCACCATTCGACGCCGCTCTGCGGGACCTTCTTTGATAATGCCAAGATCCTCCGGCGAGAACGATATCACATGAACCATGCCGTACAATTCCGATGATTTTCGAACCGGCACTCCGTCAAGCGCAGCACTTTTTGCTTTTCCCTTTCTCAAGTGCATGTCGAGCTTGTGCTCGACTCCGCCTTTTACAACATACATTCGTATATGCGCTTCTTCCTTGCCCAGCTGAATCATTTCTTTATCCCGGCTTCCTTTTTGGGATTTTGTCGTCGCACAGAGACAAAGTGCTTCCAGAATATTCGTTTTTCCCTGTGCATTATCGCCATAAAGAATATTAACTTTATCAGAAAAATCAATCTCAAGCGTGTTGTAATTGCGGAAATTGGTTAATTCGAGTGATTTAATTATCATAAAGCATTTCCCATTCTGTGTGTTTTGCACATTGTCCAGCGGAACATGACCTGTTATCCACAATACTTTGTTTTTTACACAAGGAAGGCGTGGAAAACTTTGCTGTTCTCATCTTAAAAAGTGGATTTTAACACAGTTGAAAGCGGTTGGCTACCTGCTGCATACACTGAATTTGTGACCATCATATTCCACGATATCTCCAACGACGATTTTCTTCCCTCGCTGCAGCTGCACAGTTCCATTGACTTTCACCTGACCGGATGTAATAACATCCTTTGCCTGCACTCCCGATTCCACCAATCCAGCCAGCTTGATCACTTGTCCAAGCTTGATAAAATCATCCATGATCTGTATGGATTCCATAACACTATCCCCCTGTTCCTATAAAATTTTATTTTTCAGTCCTTTTTCTTTTGTAAAGTCCCCCTTTGCTGTATTAACGGCGTCCGATAAAATCAAAATTCTGACAGGATCAGACGGACGCAGCGTTAAAGTTGACTGGCAGGATAAGATAGATATAGGATTCCTCCTTATCCTTGATAAAGCAAGGCGACTTTGGGTTGATTAGATAGATTGTAACTTCCTCGTCATCAACCACGCGCAGGACATCCATCAAAAATTTCGGATTAAAACCGATCAGGATGTCTTTCCCCTCTTTTGTAATATCGATTTCCTCCTTCATCGAGCCGATATTGGAATTGATTTTCAGCTCCATATTGTTATCTTTTACCCCTACAATAATCGGCTTTTTTTCAGATTCCTTAATTAAGAGGGTAGAGCGGTCAATACAATTAAAAAACTCTTTTTTGTTGATCACAACTTTGGTTTCATAGTCGTTGGACAACATCTGATTGATCTTGTAGTACTCGCCTTCAATCAATCTCGACAATACGATGGTATCTTCCAGTTCAAACAATACATGCTTGTCCGTAAAGTAAAGCGTCGCTTCGTCCGCGATCTCCCCGGAAAGAATTTTGCTGATCTCAATCAATGTTTTTCCTGGAACAATCACTTTAATTGTTCCATAGTTTTCTTTTAATTTAATTTTTCGAATAGAAATTCGATGCCCGTCAAGAGAGACAACCCGGAATTCATCTTTGTTAATTTCAAACAGCTCCCCGGTCATAATTTTATTGCTCTCATTGTCCGAGATTGAGAACACGGTTTGACGAATGATTTCCTTTAAGGTAAACTGAGAAAGTATAATCGGTTGCTGTTTTTCGATCCGCGGAATTGTTGGAAATTCATCGGCAGATTTTCCGGCAATCGTAAATTTTGCTTTCTCACATAGAATCGTTACCATGTAATTTTCATCTGTCTGAATCATTATATCATTGTCGGATAATTTCCGTATAATCTCAGAGAACACCTTTGCGCTGACTGCGATCATTTTATTTCCTTGGTCATCGATAATATCGCCTTTTACTATTGTTTCAATTGCAAGTTCCATATCGTTTGAAATCAATTTAATCTGACCGTTCGAAATATCAATAACCATACATTCAAGAATCGGGAGGGTCGTTTTTGAAGATACTGCCCTTAGTACAATATTTACGCTGTTCAGAAGGTCTGATTTTTTGCTGACAATTTTCATGATGTGGATAACTCCTTTCGCGAAAAATGGACAATATATATATAATACTATAACTAGTAGTAGTAGTAGGGGGCGTGGATAAGTGGATAACTTTCTGAAACCCGCTTAAAATCAGGGGTTGAGGCACCTAAACCCCTGTGGATAACTTGTGGATAAATTGTGGACAAAGTGGATAACTTCCGTGGATAAAATTTTGGAAAAAAATCGGTTTAAAAAGTTATCCACATAATATCCACAGGTTATCCACGAGTTATCCACAGGTTATCCACAAGTTATCCACGTCTGGCTGTCTGGAATGGTTGATTTTGTTTCTCGGCTTGATTTTCATAAAATTGACCTCCCTTTTGGCTGTGTAAAAGCCACTTTACTATAACAAAAATGTTTATAATGCGTGGATAACTTTTTTTTAAATATAAACAAACCATAAATGTGGTTATCCACCATAATAACTTATACTGTGGATAACGTGGATAACTTGCGGATATTCCTTAAAATCAAGGATTGAACCCTTTAAACTCCTGTGGATAACTTGTGGATAACGTCGAAAAACAAAGAAAAGAAAAATTGGCGTTACCAACATTTTGAAAAGTTATCCACATAATATCCACAGGTTATCCACAAGTTATCCACGTCATTTTGTACAATTATGTCTGCAATTGGCGATTTTCACTTACATTCGTGGAAAAAGCCTTAAAAATAAATCAAAAATGTTTATAGATGTGGATAACTTCTTCCAAAAAAATAAACAGAACATAAATATAATAATCCAGTTTCGGACTTGTGGATTATTTATATTGTGGATAATGTGGATAACTTGCGGAAATCCGCTTAAAATAAGGGTTTAAACTACTTAAAACAAGTGGATAAATAGTGGATAACTTGTGGATAATATAAAAAACCAAACAGAACAAAAATTGGTGTTATGGATACTTTGAAAAGTTATCCACATAATATCCACGGGTTATCCACAAGTTATCCACAGGTTATCCACACCTGTTATTGCGGTGGGTTGATCTTTTTTATAAGTACATCGATGACTGCACAAATATCGTTCTTGTTTTTCGCGAGATCTTTTTCAATTTTCGAGAGTGCATGGAGTACCGTCGAGTGATCTCGGTTTCCAATCATCCTTCCAATGTCTGTGATGGAGTTCGGCGTAAATTTTTTGGAAAGATACATTGCAATCTGTCTTGGATAAGCGACATTGCGGCTGCGGTTGTTCGAATAAATTTCATTCTGCGAAATACCAAAATGTTCGGCTGCAATATTGACAATATCTTCCACTGTGACAACTTTGTCTTTGTTTGGGGAAATCAAGTCTTTTAAGGCTTCCTCTGCAAGCGCCACAGTAACATCCTGTTTCTTTAAACAGGAAAGAGCGTTTACTTTTGTAAGAGCGCCTTCCAGTTCCCGAATGTTTGATTTGATGTTTGTGACAATATAATTTAAAACTTCGTCGTCAACCGTGGCGGCATCAAGCTCTTCCCGCTTCTTTTTCAGGATTGCCATTCTTGTCTCATAGTCCGGCTGCTGGATATCGACAGTTAAACCCCACTCAAACCGGGAGCGCAGACGATCTTCCAAAGTTATCATATCTTTCGGCGGCTTGTCCGACGAGATAATAATCTGTTTTTTGGCCTCATACAATGTGTTGAACGTGTGGAAAAGTTCTTCCTGTGTGCTTTCTTTTCCTATTATAAACTGAATGTCATCAATCAAAAGCACGTCAACATTTCTGTATTTGTCCCGGAATTCTGTCGGCGTTGTATTATTTTTCGAACCCGTTCGGATGGATTCAATTAAATCGTTGGTAAACTTCTCGCTTGTTACATATATTACTTTTGATCTTGGATTTTCATCAATCACATACCGGGCGATGGAGTGCATCAAGTGGGTTTTCCCAAGTCCTGATCCGCCGTAAATAAAAAGAGGATTGTAGGATTCTCCCGGCGATTCGGCAACAGCCAGCGCCGCTGCATGGGCGAGATTGTTGTTTGGTCCAATTACAAAAGTATCAAAGGTGTATTTAGGATTTAAGTTGGAATAGGTTTCGATGGACGAGAGATCCGAAGAACCCTGAAAAGGACCAACGCTTACATCCGCATTCTCATCAAGCTGACTGCTTAAGATAAAGTGCAGGTTATAAAAAATATTGGTGAATTCCGCAATTGCTGTACGCAAATACTGGGAGTACCGATTTTCAATATGCTGAATTCCACTGACACCTACTTTTGTTTCGTCCACGCTGATGGTGATCTCGTTTTTTTCATCGTCAACCCCCGCGATTTCTAAGGGTTGGAGCCAAGTGCGATACGATACGTCAGTAACCCCGTATTCTTTTTTTAGGAATTCCAAAATTTCATTCCATTGTTCTTCGACCAACGTACTCATAAATATTCCCCTCTACATCATTGCATAATGTTACATGTATAATAATATACCAAAAGTGGAAATTTTGCAAGTGATTGTCTTTTTGCGTTGTGGATAAATTGCGGCTGATCTTGTACATTCATTAGGGAATATTTATAAAAAAACAGTTTTTTGTGTAAAGGTGGATAAATTTATCTATATCTTGTGGATAAAATGAAAATAGCATTCAAAAAATGTGGATAACTTTGACTAAGTTATCCACGAAAGAGAACAGAATAGAAAGTTATCCACCAACTGTTGACAACTTTATTTGGGTTATCAACGGTAGGTTTTTATAGGAAAATGCATAGTTTTAAGGAAAATTATAAAAATAATCCACAATCTGTCAACAAGTTATCCACAGGTTATCCACCGATTGTTGATAACTGTGATAATCGTGGATAACTATATGGATCATTGTGGATAACTTTCTGCATTGTTAATTTTTTTGCCCTTTTCAGAGAAAAGGCTTGACTTCGACCAACCTTATGACTATAATTAGAATGCTATTAGAGTCGGTAATCTATAGTATTTTGGGTTTATTATAAGGAGGTGTAAGGCAATGAAGATGACATTCCAGCCGAAAAAAAGGTCAAGGGCAAAGGTTCATGGATTCCGCAAGCGGATGCGCACGGTCAGCGGCAGAAAAGTTCTGGCTGCCAGAAGAGCAAAAGGAAGACATAAGATTTCAGCATAGGTCGCAATATTGTGACCTATTCTTCTGTATGTGCGCGAGTATTTTGTTTACAGAAGCAAAAATTAGGGTGAAAAGCCTCTGTTTGGTTTTTTAAGAGGAGAAAAATTGTTGTTAGATTCATTAAAGACAAACAACGAATTCAGTTTTGTTTACAGAAATGGAAAATCCTACGCGAATAAGTATTTGGTAATGTATGCGGTTGAAAATGGCCTTGGGTCAAATCGAATTGGTATATCTGTAAGCAAGAAAGTTGGCAATAGCGTAGTTCGCCACCGGGTAACGAGGCTGATACGGGAAAGTTACCGGTTAAATCAGGCTGCATTTCATACTGGGTACGACATAGTAGTTGTCGCAAGGGCAGGTGCAAAGGGGAAAGGTTATTCCGATATCGACAGCGCGGTGATGCATCTTATAAAGCTGCACCGAATTGTGATTCGGTCGGCTGCAAAATCAGAATGAAAAGAATATTGATTTTTTTCGTCAGGGTATACAGAAAATATATTTCACCGATAAAGGGTAGGGCTGCGTGCAGGTATATCCCTACCTGCTCTCAGTATGCAATTGAAGCATTAGAAAAATATGGTGCATTAAAGGGCAGTTATCTTGCAGTGCGCAGGATACTGCGATGTCATCCGTTTCACAAGGGTGGTTTTGATCCAGTGCCATAATTTAAAATGCTTCATTTTTTTGTGCGCGGGGGCAGGGATGTGCATCGAAGTATTTCCCGCTCAATTTTAGGAGAGAGATGGATCTTTTGGTCAGCTTGTGGTTCATTTCGGAATGTAAGGAGGATTTTTCATTGGATTTCATGTTTTTAACACAGGTTGGTGGAATCCTGAAACCATTTGCATGGGTTTTCGGGGTTATTATGAATGCAATTTATGAGCTTGTCAGTTTGTTGAATGTTCATAGCATTGCAGTGTGCGTTATTATTTTTACCTTTGTCACAAAGATGTTGATGCTGCCGCTTACGATTAAGCAGCAGAAATCTGCAAAACTTTCCTCGCGGATGAACCCGGAGATCATGAAGATCAATGAAAAATATAAGGGGAAAAAAGACGAGGCAAGTATGAGAAAGCAGCAGGCAGAGATGCAGGCCGTCTATGAAAAGTACGGTTCTACTCCAATGTCAGGCTGTCTGCCGATGTTGATTTCTCTGCCGATTATGTTTGCACTTTATCGTGTGATCTATGCAATTCCTGCATATGTTAATGATATTTATGTAATGTACGGAACGATTGCAGATCAGATTTTAAATATACAGGGATATGGACAAGCAATGCTTTCCTTTATGATGGAGAACAATATAAATGTAAGCAAGTTCAAGCCTGTGATCGATGTTGTTACTGCAGACAGCGGGATTACCTACAATGCCATTGCCTTGACAAAGGACAATCTGGTTGATATTATGTATCAATTTAATACAAGCAGCTGGGCAGCTTTTAAAGATACCGCGGATTGGCTTGGCAAGATTGACACAACGAAGATCATACAAAATTTTAGTCTTGGAATTACGGCAGATTCCTTGCAGACAATTGATACTGCTGCATTTACAGCCCTTATGCCAAACATTGAAAATTCTGTTACAGAGATTGTCAGTGTAAATAGTTTTCTCGGTGGTCTGAATATCCTAAATGCGCCGGGGTGGTCGTTTCCAGGTATTATTATTCCTATTCTGGCAGCGGTCTCGCAGTTTGTCCAGAGCAAAGTTTCCATGGCGGCAAGCGGGCAGCAGAACAATGTGGACAATCCAACTGCGCAGAGCATGAAGGTAATGAATTACATGATGCCGATTATGTCGATGTTTTTCTGTGCGATGCTGCCGATCTGCGTCGGTTTGTACTGGGTGGCAAGTGCAGTGTTCGGCGCAATTCAGACAATATTTATCAACCGCTATATGGTAAAGATTGATGTTGATGATCTGATTGAGCAGAATGCGGCAAAAGTTGCAAAGAAAAGAGCAAAACAGGGCGTTGTGACAGGATCAAAGATGGCTGGGGTTGCAAAGACTTCAACAAAGTCTATCCAGAATGAAGAGACAAAGAAATTTAATAACGCTTATGATTATAAAAACACTCCTTCCGGCAAAGGGGCAAAGGGCGAGTACAAGCGGAGCAATGTTTCTTACAGCGCCAAGAGTATTTCTGCCAATGCCAACTTGATAAGAAATAATCAGGAAAGTATCGATGAAGAGAAATCGGAGAAATAGGGCGTCGGATAAGGTGGAAAGCGAGGAAGATTCAGATGGATGAGTGGAAAGAATATATCGGAAAAACTGTGGATGAAGCATTGAACGATGCGATTGTTGATCTGCAGGTTACTTCGGAAGGTATAGAATATGAAATTATTGAAAAAGAAGCAAAAGGTTTTCTTGGATTGAAAAATAAACCAGCCAGAATTCGTGCAAAGGCCAAAATTACGGTTGAGGGCAGCGCAAAAAATTTCCTTAAGAAAGTCTTTAAGGCGATGAATATTGATGCAGAAATTGAGGTTGTGTACAATCAGGGAGAAGAAACCGTTTCTATTAACGTAACCGGTGAGGATATGGGCGTGCTGATCGGAAAAAGAGGTCAGACTCTGGATTCTCTGCAATATCTTACAAGCCTTGTAATAAACAAAAATACAGAAAATTATCTAAAGGTAAAATTAGATACAGAAAACTACAGGCAGAGACGCAAAGAGACCTTAGAAAATCTTGCGAAAAACATTGCCGCAAAGGTCAAGCGCACACATAAGCCAGTTTCTCTTGAGCCAATGAATCCTTATGAAAGACGGATTATTCATTCTACGCTTCAGAATGATCGCTATGTTGAAACACACAGCGAAGGGGATGAACCGTACCGCAAAGTTGTAGTTGCGCCAAAACGAGTGGCACGCGAGTATAACAGCGGCGGAAACGGCGGGTACAGCAGCAATGGATATGCAAATCAAAATTATAAAGACGGCGATAACTATGAGAACCGCCGCTACAATAACAATGGTTACCGCAGCCGCTATGAAAATGGGAAATACGATAACAACAATGGAACGAAAAAATACAGCAAGAAAGAGTTCCATAAGAAATATGGCGGAAATACAAAGGATTACAGTACGGACTACAAAAAGGATTACGCGGCATACTTAGAACAGAAAGCGGCTGCAAAAGCAGCTGCGGAGAGCGGAGAAAAGCAGGAGACAAAAACTGCGGAATAATGTGATCAATACAGGAAGGTTTCTTAAGGCTTTTGCTTTGGGAAACCTTTTCGATATATCAGAAAGAACATAGAAAGGATTGCAGATCACAATAGATCGTGAGTGTTTGCCAGCAGAGGAATTGTGAAGTTTAGAATAAAAAAACAAATTGCTTGCGGACTTACCTGCCAGGAGAGAAAGGAGAACAGCACATCTTCCGTATCCGAAAGGAAGTAGGTTTTTCGTGCGTGTGAAATTTTATGAAAACAGAGACGATCGCTGCGATTGCGACAGGGCTTAGCAATGCAGGAATCAGCATTGTGCGCATTAGCGGAGAGAATGCGGTGGAATTGACAGACAAAATTTTCTCTTCCAAAAAAGAAAATTTTCATCTGTCTGAGGCGAAGAGCCATACAATTCATTACGGCACAATTGTCAGCAAGGGCGAGGCGCTGGACGAAGTTCTTGTTTCCGTGATGAAAGCTCCAAACAGTTATACAAGAGAAAATGTTGTGGAGATCAATTGTCACGGCGGCATTGTTGTGACAAAAAAGATATTGGAAGCAGTGCTGCAAGCTGGAGCAAGACCAGCGGAACCAGGCGAATTTACAAAACGGGCTTTTTTAAATGGAAGGCTGGATTTATCTCAGGCGGAGGCTGTAATTGAGATTATTCAGGCAAAAAGCGAGCTGGCATTAAAGAATTCTGTCCGGCAGCTAAAAGGGAAAATACAAGAAAAGATTATCCGTTTGCGCGAACAAATACTGCGGGATACTGCGTTTCTTGAAGCGGCGTTGGACGACCCGGAACATATTAGTTTGGATGGCTTTGCTGAGACATTAAAGGAGAATGTAGAAAAGGAAATTGCGGTGATTTCTGAGATGATTCAAAGCTATGAGAACGGCAGAATGCTGCGGGAGGGGGTTCGAACTGTAATTTTGGGAAAACCAAACGCGGGAAAATCCTCACTGTTAAATACCATGCTGAAGGAAGAACGGGCGATTGTTACAGAAATTGCAGGAACAACAAGAGATACCTTGGAAGAAACAGTTTTTTTAAACGGTGTTGCTTTAAATATTGTGGATACTGCCGGAATTCGGTGGACAAAAGATACCGTGGAGCGCATCGGTGTGGATAAAGCCCGCGCAGCAGCAAAAGATGCGGATTTGATTTTGTATGTTGTGGATTCTTCCGTGCCGCTGGATGAAAATGATATGGAAATTATAACATTGATTGCGTCAAAACCGGCGTTTGTATTGTTAAATAAGTCCGATTTACAACAAGTTGTATCGGAGGAAGAGCTTCGAAAACATACTTTAAAAGAGATTGTTCGAATTTCTGTAAAAGAAAAAGAAGGTCTTGATTTGCTGGAACAAAAAATAACAGACTTGTTTTTTTCCGGTGTATTATCTTATAATGATGAGATTTATCTTACAAACGAACGGCATAAAGCGGCATTGCACACAGCAGTTCAAAGTTTGTCGCAGGTGCTGGAAAGCATCAATCAGGGAATGCCGGAAGACTTTTATTCGATAGATTTGACGGATGCTTATGAGGAACTTGGCAGAATCATTGGACAATCTGTGGACGAGGATGTAATCAACAAGATATTTCAGGATTTTTGTATGGGAAAATAGCTAGAGCAAGCTGTGTCAATAAGTTTTTTGGGATAAAATGAAATCTTACCAAATGCTGCCGTGAAGCCCCTTGCTTTAGCAATGGGGATATAAGGTAACAGAATAAGATATGTTAGCGATATAGGATTATAAGAAAACGAAATCAGATTCCAAGGCTGCTTTCGCTATGATAAAGAATCATCAGGATATCTTTTTTAAAAAAGAAGTGTCCTGAAAATATTTTATAAACACTATATTTTTGTTGTATATATCTTTGTTTATCAAATTGAGATACACTGTTTTTAAAATAGTTTCTTTAATAGGAAAACATTTCAAAAATTTTATAAACAGAGATAAATAAAAGAACAAAAACACTATAAAAGATAAGGAATTTGGGAAGAAAAGAATCCGTGATAAACAGCGGCGAACAAAAATTTTTATTATCAAGAGAAATACAAGCGAATGATTTGGATAGAGAAAAGTGCGACAATTTATGAAAAAAGCGGGGATGAAAAGGTTGAAGCTTTCATTTTCAATCTTGTACTTTATGCTGCAAAACATCATAAAGTTTTTTTGATAAAAATCCCGCGTGCGCAGTAGAATGAGAGGGAAAAATGGACAATAGTATAAATGGCAGCCGGATGATATACGAGAGTTATGATGTGGCGGTAGTCGGCGCAGGACATGCAGGATGCGAAGCAGCGCTTGCCTGCGCCAGATTAGGGCTTGAGACGATTATGTTTACCGTCAGTATGGACAGCATTGCAATGATGCCGTGCAATCCAAATATAGGCGGTACTTCAAAAGGGCATTTGGTCAGAGAAATTGACGCGCTTGGCGGGGAGATGGGGAAAAATATAGACCGAACTTATATTCAATCAAAAATGCTGAATGTTTCCAAGGGACCAGCGGTTCATTCCCTGCGCGCTCAGGCAGATAAGCAGGATTACAGCCGCGCAATGAGAAATATTGTAGAAAATACAGAACACTTAACCTTAAAACAGGCTGAAGTAACGGAAATTTTGACAGAGGATAATAAAATAACAGGGGTAAAGATTAATTCAGGAGGAATATATCCGTGCCACGCCGCTGTTTTATGTACGGGCGTTTATCTGAAGGCAAGATGCATCTGCGGAGAAATGAGTACGTACACAGGACCAAACGGTCTGCCTGCAGCAAATCATTTAACGGATTCGTTGATTTCGCAAGGGATTGAGATGTACCGTTTTAAGACAGGAACACCAGCGCGCATAGATGGGAGAACCATTGATTTCTCAAAGATGGAAGAACAGTTTGGAGATAAAACAGTAATACCATTTTCATTTACAAACACATCGGAAGAAATTCAAAAAGAACAGATCTCATGCTGGCTGACCTACACAAATGAGACGACGCACGATATTATCCGCGAGAATATTTCGCGCTCCCCGCTGTTTTCTGGTGAAATCAAAGGCACTGGACCAAGATACTGCCCTTCCATTGAAGACAAGGTAATGAAATTTGCGGATAAAGAGCGGCATCAAGTTTTTATTGAGCCAGAAGGAAACTATACAAATGAGATGTATATTTCTGGGATGTCCAGCAGTTTGCCGGAAGATGTGCAAGTTGCGATGTACCGTTCTGTAAATGGTCTGGAACATGCGAAAATTGTGAGAAACGCTTATGCAATTGAGTACGATTGTATAAACCCTATGCAATTAAAACCTTCGCTGGAGTTTAAGAAAATAGAAGGACTGTTTTCCGGTGGACAATTTAACGGAAGTTCTGGGTATGAGGAAGCAGCTGCACAGGGATTGATTGCCGGAATTAACGCGGCAAGAAAGCTGACAGGAAAAGAAGCGGTTGTTCTTGACCGTTCCCAGGGATATATCGGGGTTTTGATCGACGACCTTGTGACAAAAGAAACGCATGAACCATATCGAATGATGACTTCACGAGCGGAATACCGCTTGATTTTGCGCCAGGATAATGCGGATCAGCGACTGACAAAGCTTGGCTATGAAATCGGATTGATCAGCCAGGAACGCTATGAAAAATTAATTTTAAAAGAACAGCAGATTGCGGCGGAGGAAAAAAGACTTATCGAGACCGTGATTGGGGTGAACGATGAAGTACAAGAATTTTTAAGCGAACTTAAAAGTACGAAATTGCAGAGCGGTATCACACTTGCCAATCTTTTAAAACGCCCAGAAATCACATATCAACTGCTTGCTCCAATTGATCCAGAGCGAAAGCCTTTGCCTGACGATGTAATTTTTGAGGTGGAAATCAATATCAAATATGAAGGGTACATTAAACGTCAACAGCAGCAGGTACAACAGTTTAAAAAACTGGAAGGAAGAAGGATTCCTGAACAGATTGACTACGATGATGTGCCGTCTTTAAGAATTGAGGCAAGACAGAAACTTTCTAAAATCCGCCCGTCCAACGTTGGACAAGCATCCAGAATTTCCGGCGTATCACCGGCAGATATCTCCGTGCTTCTGGTGTATTTGGAACATTACAAAGCAGGTAAACAATAATAAAAATTATAGAGAAAAAAGAGAAATTATAAAGAAAAAATAATTATAATATCAGAAAAATAAAGTACTTAAAATTATAACTATGGGAGAAATATATTTTGGATTACTTTGATATTAAAAAATATAATAGACAAGAAAAGATATTATAGATAAATAAAATACTAAAGAATATATTTTCAAAAAATAAGATCTTGGAAAAATTATAAGTAGAGGGTATTTTGGGAGAGCAGAATGCGATGGTAAAGAGGATGGAGTTATAAGAAGGACAACATTGAAGTATACGATGATAAAGAGAGAAGTGTTATAGGAAACAGCTATTTTTATGTTATAAAAATTATTAGTTTTTATATAGCTCTTGAGAAAATTATAAGCAAGGAGTACTTTTAGAGAGCAGAATGGTGAAGGATACGATGATAAAGAGAGAAGTATTATAGAAAATAAGTATTTTTATGCTATAAAATTGTTTTTTATGTAACGAAAGAAATATTGGAAAATGGCGGAGAATATGTAGAAAACAGTGTGGAAATGAGGAGTGAAATGAAGGATAATACAAGATTTTTAAATGGATTGGCACAATTTCATGTAAAATTGGAAGAAAAGCAGCTTTGCCAATTTGACCAATATTATGAATTGTTAATACAGTGGAATCGTGTAATGAACCTGACAGCAATTACAGAGTATGAGGAAGTAGTTACAAAACATTTTTTAGATAGCTTATCGATTGTAAAAGCATATCCTGATTGGCTGGAGTTATATAACAAAGATTATCAGGAAATAGAGAAATCTAAAAGAGATATTCAAATATCGGAGGAAGCGAAAAAGGATATTGAGATACAAGGAGAATCCAGGCAGCATAGTTCAACATCAGAGGAGTCGAAAAAGAATGTTGAGATAGGGAAATCCATGCAATATAGTTCAACATCAGAGGAGTCAAAAAAAGATGTTGAGATATCTGAAAAATACATAAGAAATACTTTAATATCAAAAGAATATAAAAACAATATTTCAGTATTAGAAAATAATAAAATATACAAACATAATAGCAAAAAACTATTGGATTTAGGTACTGGAGCCGGGTTCCCAGGGATACCGTTAAAAATTGCATTTCCTGAACTGGAGATAACTTTAGTAGATTCATTAAATAAAAGAGTTAATTTTTTAAATGAAGTAATTAAACAGCTTGGATTGTCAGGAATTTGTGCAGTTCATGGCAGAGCAGAAGAATTAGGTCAGAAAGAAAATTATCGGGAACAATACGATTATTGTGTATCACGCGCTGTGGCAAAACTGCATTTGTTGGCGGAATACTGTATTCCATTTGTCAAACAAGGCGGATATTTTATTTCTTATAAATCAGGAAAAGTTGAAGAAGAAATTGGAGAAGCAAATTATGCAATTCAAAAATTGGGCGGGACATACAAAAATACAATTTCTTTTTTGCTTCCTGACAGTGATATTGAAAGAAGCTTAATTGTAATTGGAAAGCGAAAAAAAACAGAAAAACAATATCCGAGAAACGCGGGAAGAATCGCAAAAAAACCTTTGATTATATAATTAGTTTTTCATTTTATCTTAAAAATAATTTGTTATAATAAGCATTATAAACATAAATTTTCTTTGGTATTTTCAGGTAAGGAGTATTAAATTTGGAAAATAATCAAAATAACAATACAACAAAAGAAAAAACAGCAGAAAATAAAAATCATAATTTTTTATATGAACTTGGAAAAAATATCGAGTTAATTTGCAATATATTGGATGATACCGCTGCAAATCTGGAAGAGAAAAAACAGAAATCACTTTTTTTATCTATTGAGTGGGAAGAGCGGGACAAAGAATTAAAACAATTAATGGAATCCGAGGATATTGCAGGAAATTTTTTTCTGCCAGAAAAACTTAACACCAACAAAAAGGAACAGGGAATACTCCGTGCAAAACAAGAAGAAACGGAAAATATGTTGGTCGTTCTGCATCAAGAAATTGGTGAATTAGAAGAGCGAAAGCATCATCTCACGGTACTTTTAAAATATTTAAAAAGACAAGAAAGCATTGCAGAAAAAGAGAAAGCAGCGCGAAAAGAATCCAAAAAAAAGAAAAATATAATACAGGCAGAGGTCGCCCAAAAAACAGGACAAATTTTTAAAATACAAAATACAGAAACGGAAGAAGAAACAGACTCTTTATGGAATAACTTAATTTGGGCAGAAGAAAATATTGTGAAAAATAAATTTTTTGCGCCGCAGCTTATATCTGCGCATTCTTTAACCCACAATAATACCCCTGCACAAATAAATAAAGAAGGCGGCGAATGGGATACAGAAGATAAAGAAATACAGTACTATACGATTTTATTATCTGCAATAGACAGGGATATTTATTTACAAGACAGCGGATGGAATATTGGCTCAGCAGTTTGGAGTGCAGAAAGATGGATTGAACAAAATAATTTAAAGGAAAATTGGAAAAGTACTATAGAAGTATGTGAAAATAAAAATGCAGAAGAAAACACAACAGAAGATGTATGGGAAGATAAAGAGATTTATGAAAATGGAAAAGATAAAACAGAGGAATGGGAAAAAGAGAAGATTTTTGCAAGTATTAAAAAACAAATAGAGAAAACAAAAGAGATATGGGAAGATAAAGAAATCTATGAAAATGGAGAAAATGAAACAGAGGAATGGCAAGAAAACGGTAATATAGAAAATTATAAGAAAGACTTCAACAAACCAAATTATAATGCAAATTTACATTTTGCACAGAAAAAACGCGGATATTATTTTGTGAAAATGCAGGAAGACGATAAGAAAGCGATAGCACAAAAACTCAATAATAATGTAATAAAAGATTTGAACAGTATTATACATAGGCTGGAATTTATTGAAAGATTGGTTGATAGTGATACATTACGTGCAAAGCTGGAATTACTTACAATTGGAAATACATTAAAACATGCCATCAACGGAATTCAGAATATGATAGGAGAACTGGAAACAGATCAAGTTGGAAAATTGGGTCTAAAAGCCAGTATTGTGAATTTTGCAGAAAAACTGGAAGATATTTTTGGAATGCAAATACAGTGTCTGTTGGATGATGATTTGATCAATGATATTTTGATTTGTGATACATTGTATCAAATCATTCAAAAAATATGTAATTATATTATCGCTTATGAAAAATCAGATTCTATACAAATTAAACTGCGTTATACAAAAGATATTGCTGATTTAAAAATTCAATATAATACATTAGAAAAAGATTTCGTTTCCTTATGGATGGAAAGCAAAAGCAATTCTTTTCAAAATATTAAAGAACTGGAAGAAAACTCTGCTGAACCTGAAACTATAGAAAAATGTGATTCCAAAGAAACATTAATCCAGAAAAAACAAGATCAGACATTACAATATCAGAGTGAAATTGCTATTGGTATAAGCAAAGAAAATCCGAAAATAGAGGAAAGCTCTCATAAAGAAAATAACGATAATATTGATAAGAACATAAATATAACACGCGATAATAATTTGAGTGTAATAAAAGAATTAATCCTTTATTTATCGGGAAGTATATGGGTTGGAAAGAAAGAAGAAAATAAAGTGATATTAAAAGTACTTATTCCAATTGGACAAAATAAGATGAAATACCAGCAGTAAAAAAAGAAATTGATAAACCAGCAATAATACGAAAAAAGATAGAAGTAAAATATAAAAATTTCTCTTATGTATGCAATGTTAAAATAGGAAAAAAGAAAGTAGTAGGTAGCTATTGATTAAATTATATGGTATAATATCGCCAGATATTATACCAGCGCCGATTTGCGTCCGCCCGAAGGGAGGGTATTTTCCTTAGCGAACTGTGTGCATGCCCCGCAGGGAACCATACTGAAAAAAATGTGCGATAAGGTTTTCAAATATTTTGTTTTAAATAATTTCAAGAGTATTCAACGTAAAATATCTATATACAAAAAAACAAATGTGAAATGAATTTCATATCTATATTATAGAAATAGAGATTAAAGTATTTTGTTTCTTAAATTAATTTTTTATTACTTCCCAGAAAAAGCGTAAAAATGCACTTGACATGTTCAAAAGACATGGTATTATTTCAACGAGGGCAAAAACAAACCAAGATAGCGAATTACTTAATTTATGATATCGTTATTATAATGGGTTCGGATTTGTGCTGTATGCAATATAAGTTTTTGTATTGTTGGATTTTTGAAATTTTGCTACAGCTTGTTGAAAGGTATCTATAATTTTGCCATATTTTTTATTTATATTAAGGAAATGAAGGTTCCATATCATTTCAAAAAGTTACACAGAAATGGGGATTTTATATGAGTAATATAATTGCGGTAGCAAATCAAAAAGGCGGTGTTGGTAAGACAACAACAACAATCAATTTGTCTGCTTGTCTTGCTGAAAAAGGAATGAAAGTATTGACAATTGATGTAGACCCTCAAGGTAATACAACGAGTGGTTTAGGAATTGATCGTTCCAAAGTGGAAAATTCTATTTATCAGTTGTTGATTGATGAATGCAGCATTGAACAATGTATGTATAAGAGTATTGTGGAAAATCTCTTTGTTCTTCCTTCTGATGTAAATTTAGCAGGAGCAGAGATTGAGTTGATTGGTATTGAAAATAAAGAATATATTCTTAAAGATAAGGTAGAGCCAATTAAGGATCTTTTTGACTATATTATTATCGATTGTCCGCCGTCCTTGAATATATTGACAGTCAATGCAATGACAACTGCAAATTCTATTCTTGTACCAATTCAGTGTGAATATTATGCGTTGGAAGGTTTGTCTCAGTTGATTCATACAATAAATTTGGTGAAAGAGAGATTAAATGAGAAACTGGAGATCGAGGGCGTTGTATTTACAATGTTTGATGCCAGAACAAATTTATCTTTGCAGGTAGTAGAAAATGTGCGCAGCAATTTAAATCAAAATATATATAATGCGATCGTGCCAAGAAATGTACGTTTGGCGGAGGCGCCAAGTCACGGACTGCCAATCAGTATGTATGATCCAAAATCAGCAGGCGCTGATGCTTATCGGGATTTGGCAGATGAAATACTAAGACAAGATGGCTATGAGCAAGCAATAGAACCAGCTGATGTACCAGTTGATAAACCCAAAAAAGCAAAAAAACAAGCAAAAGAGAAGAAAACTGATTCGAAAAAGAAAAAAAAGTTTCCGCATTTTTAAATTTATAGAAAAATTCTCTTTTTAATCGTTACTTTTTAAATCAGGAAGGCTTGCTCGCTGTTGATTTTTATTATTTTTTTGTATTTTGGGAATTTTATTTCAACAGAAAACATGAGAGTTTTAAAAATACTTTACTTGAATCAGAGCACTTTATATATAGAAATTGGGTTTTTTACAAATAAAAGAAACGAAAAAATTTGCAGATAAATTTCAATAAAATTAAATTGTTATACGCGAATAATAAGAAAAACACAGCTAATTGTTATGCAGCTAAGCAGACAAAAAAGTTTTGTAAGGTGTAATTATTTTAAGTATTAGTCAGAAGATTTTAGGAATAAGAAAAGTCAAAATGAGCAAGACATCCTGTTATGGTTATTAGATTTATTTTTGATATTTGCAAATTATTCTGAGGTATTTGAATTTTTACTTATCTGAGGTATTAGTTATCAGATAAAATTTTGGAAATTGAGATTGGGGAACAAAAAGTATTGTTTTACATATAAAATTTGAAAAACCTAAAGTTTTGATGCTTTCTTTAGGATATTTAAAATTTCAAATTTGAACTGTTTTCGTATATTTACGGGGAATTGTGAAGAAAAAATTTCAGAATTTAACCTAGGTGTACACAAGTGGTTTCGTTTTGTAAGAAGAGTGAAAATGTTTTACGTGAAACATTGGATGCTGTTTTATAAGAACCATAAAAATGTTTTATGGAAACATTCGATCTTGCATTGTAAAAACCATGAAAGTGTTTTGTGGGAACATTCAATGTTGTTTTGTAAGAAGAGTGAAAATGTTTTACGTGAAACATTGGATGCTGTTTTGGAAGAACCATAAAAATGTTTTATGGAAACATTCGATCTTGCATTACAAGAACCATGAAAATGTTTTGTGGGAACATTCAATGTTGTTTTGTAAGAAGAGTGAAAATGTTTTACGTGAAACATTGGATGCTGTTTTGGAAGAACCATAAAAATGTTTTATGGAAACATTCGATCTTGCATTGCAAGAATAATGGAAATGTTTTGTAAAATAATAGGTTTGCAATTTAATCTATTTATTTTTGAGGAAAAAGAAAGATTAAGTAACTTAAATTATAAAAATATAGACAAGTAAGTCTAAAGATACTTGAAGTTAAAGGTATTGTTTATGCTGATTTAAGAGTAAGTGGAGTTGGAGAAAGAAAAGCTTTGTCTATTAAAATAGTCTAGCAGAACAAAGAGATAGAAATCTATAATTGGGACCGTTTAATAATCAACAATAAAAAACAAAGAGTAAAGTTAAAAAATCTAGGAAAGGGAAGCTAAATAGATGAAATCTGCAAGATTACAAAAGCGAGTAAATGCAGATATATACCGATGATTTCATCGGGAATTTATAACTGTGGAATTGTACAATGTGAACTTGTAAGTACTATGTTATTTATAATCATAAAAGTGTACATGTTGAAACAGTGAAAAATCATCTAACATATACGGGTGTATATGTTTTAGTAGCAGGGTAAAAGATGGCTATAAAAAAGGGGTTAGGAAAAGGATTAGATTCTTTGATTGCAGAAAAGCTCGATCATAAAGTGGAAAAGAAAATTATAGAGGAAAATGTTTCATGTGAAACATTGGTAAAGCTTACACTGATAGAACCTGGAAGTAATCAACCAAGAAAGAACTTTAATGAAGATTCTTTGCAGGAATTAGCGGATTCGATTAAGCAGTATGGAATTATAGAGCCTTTGATTGTGCAGAAAAATGGCAGTATGTATAAGATTATTGCAGGTGAAAGAAGATGGAGAGCAGCACGAATTGCTGGTTTAAAGGAGATTCCTGTTATAGTAAAGAAATATTCTGATGAAGAAGTATTTGAGATTGCATTGATCGAGAACATTCAGAGAGAAGATCTTAATCCAATTGAAGAAGCTATTGCCTATCGGAAGTTAATGGATGAATTTCATTTGAAACAGGATGATATTGCAAACCGAGTGGGAAAGAGTAGAGTTGCTG
The DNA here is from genome assembly GCA_947086895.1 of uncultured Lachnospiraceae bacterium. GTDB lineage: Bacteria > Bacillota > Clostridia > Lachnospirales > Lachnospiraceae > RGIG4057. The sequence continues at coordinate 34,266 of CAMUAR010000032.1, forward strand.
TTACAAATTCAATGCGTTTGTTAAAATTGGACGAACGTATCCAGCAGATGTTAATTGAGGATATGATTAGTGCTGGTCATGCGAGAGCTCTGCTTGGAATTACGGAAAATGAAATGCAATATCAGGCAGCAGTTAAAGTATTTGATGAAAAATTAAGTGTTCGCGAAACAGAGAAACTTGTTAAAAAAATGTTGGAGGAGAAACCAGAGAAACCGCTGAATAAAAGGGAGGAAGAACAAAATAATGTAATATATCATGAAATTGAAGAAAGATTGAAGTCAATTATTGGTAGTAAAGTGAAGATCAACCGCAAAGCTGGAAATAAGGGTAGAATAGAGATAGAGTATTATTCTTCGGAGGAATTAGAACGTATTGTGGAGTTGATTCATCAAATTCATGAGTGAACTTAGGAAAACGGAGTTATTTTAAAAAGATGCTGTTTTGCAATTTTTATAGCGATTTTACAGGATTTTATATGGTAATTGTAATAAGCATTTAAGCGCGGCTGATTTTTCAAAATAGTTTGGAGCGTTTATGATAAATAACTTCTTGGCAACAGTTTTCGTGAAATTGTTTTGAAATGGAGGATACTATGAGATTATTTGAGCAGATAGGAATTGATGCAGGTTATGTTATCTTGGGGCTGGCAGTTTTTCAATTGATTCTTTTGATTTTGTTTGTGGTGCTGTTTATACAACATAAAAAGATGAAAAATAATTATAATAGTTTTATGCAGGGGCAGGATGGAAAAAGTCTTGAAGAAAGCATTTTAAATAAGTTTTCTGAGATTGATACTCTTGCGGAGAAAAACAGAAATCTGTCAACCGGATTGGAGAAAAATGAAGCTTCTCTTCAGTGTTCTTTCCAGAAAATAGGTCTTGTAAAATATGATGCATTTAAGGAAATGGGCGGAAAATTGAGCTTTTCACTCTGTCTGCTTGATAATAATGATAATGGATTTTTGATTACCTCTATGCACAGTACACGAGAAGGTTGTTATACTTATGCAAAAGAGATTATCAAAGGAGAATCTTACGTGGTGCTTGCTGAGGAGGAACGAAAAGCATTAGAACAAGCCAAAGCAAGAGCAGGTTCAGAAGAATTGGATTAATAATATTTATAAAAGACGGAACGAATGAGATCGTTATATAAAATGCAGAGCTATGTTTTTGTTTGAGGGATTGTTTTATTATTGAAAAAATAATATTATAAGATTTCTAAGGTTTTGCTTTGAGTAATTTATACAGTATGACTTGTTCTGGTTTGTGTTTGTGAAAAGGAATTATTTCCCTTCGGAAGCCAGAACATTCTTCAAAAAAATAAGTTTGTATAATAGAATACAGCGCGCAGAAGGCGCAGAATAGAGGTTAGGATGCATAGCTTTTTGGCGGCAGTTGGATATAGCAATATAAATAATAGGCAAGAAGAAGAGACCCTGATCCGGGAGGCAGTCGCGAATGCTCAGCAAAAAAATATCTTTGCGGATGACAAAAAGCGGTTTGCGGAATTGTCCTTTGAAGTTGCGGAGGATATTGGGATTGTCGTTTGTGGTGAATATGATGCCAAGGAACAGTTTCACGTGGAACATTATTTTCCTTATATTAAAGGTCAAAATATCACTACAGAGGAAGAGATATTTATCAGTAAAAGAGTAGATACAGATGCATATACAGGAATGTGCGATGATTATCGGTTGGGAGTTTCTATGATTTTTTATTTGCAGAATGCAGTGGATTATATGAAAACAAAGTTTTTCCAACAAGATGCTCCATTTCATCATCCCATTTCTTTATCAGGATTGGCAACCAGCGGAAAGATATTACTTCCAGTAAAAAAAGATCGAAAAACCGAAATGATACGAAATGAGGATTTAACACATCGTTCAGAGCTGATTTCCGAGGCAAAACGAGGAAACCAGGAAGCAATTGAAAATTTGACATTGGATGATATTGATTTGTATTCTATTGTAAAGAAACGAGTACAGAAAGAGGATATTTATTCGATTGTTGATACCTCCTTTATTCCTTATGGTTCAGAATCTGACAATTATACAGTGCTTGGCATTATTATTTATGTGAGGAACGCAGTAAATTCTCAGACAGGTGAGGAATTGTGTATTATGGGATTGGATTGCAATCAAATGGAGTTTGAAGTTTGTATTAATAAAAGAGATTTGTTGGGGGAACCATTGCCGGGAAGAAGGTTTCGCGGTATTGTTTGGATGCAGGGCAATGTTGATTTTGGAGCTTGAAGTTTGAAATTGTTACGATTCATAAGTAACACAAAGTTTTTAAAGTAATCTATTTTGAAGAACAGTTTTTCATAAAGTTAAGGACAAGAAAAACAGTGGGGAAGTCGCCAATCATGGTGTTCGTTTCCACTGTTTTTGTATCTGTACACAATTTTAATAGTGCTTTGTAATTTACCATATGCGCTGTAAAGCTCCTGCCTTTAGGTATGGGGAGTGTCAAATAATAAGTATTATTTGGAATTTACATTTCAATGTAAAGATATATTAAAAAATCTATTATAGAAGATAAGAGGATAGCAGGCGGCTGGCTTTGACGAAAAACGAATACAAAAAGAGATTGAAGAACCAGAACAAGTATTTTGCATAGATTCTAACTTATAAAAAAGAAAAAGTAATGCAGAGGCACTTGATTTTTGCGTCTCTGCAAAATAAGAGATAAAAATTATTTGAAGTCAAATCGTATAGTCAATGATGTTTGCAACTGCCTTTTTTACAAGGGAACTGCCTGATTTTACAAGTGAATTATCAATGATTCTCTTATGATTTCATCTAATGTTCCAGATGGAATAGGTTTGCCTGGTTCTCAGTTTGGATGAACAGCTTTGACCGCATCAACAAATGCTTGTATGTATGCGCGTTCCTATTGCCTTAATGTATTTCCTGTTGCAATCCTGTCATTTTTATTTACTTTTTGATAGAGATTCAAATAAACGTCAGAACGTTTTGTTGTGTCTTCATTGCCTATACCATTTTCCCGCAGGAATTCTTTCTTCGTCAGCTTGAACATCTCATTCCTGCTGCTTTGTGGTATATTAATAATCTTGTTTTTCTGCATGGTTCTTCTCTGTTACAACCAGACCAGCCAATCCAGTAACAGGACTGATATAATCACCATCCTTGTCATAGCAGCTCATTCGATTTTTGATTGTTTGAATATTGGTATATCCAACGCCAGAACATGCTGACGACATACTTTGCATGACTGCCTATTGCTTACTGCTTGTATCAATATTCGCTTTTTCCAGCATATTTTTCCACTCTTGCTGTTGGTTGGCATACCAGATAGTTGTTGAAATCTGCTGCTAAAATTTCTTATGATAAGCATATCACACCTTCTTGATGAAAAGTCGAAATTTTTTTCAGAGTCTTATTATCAATTTTGAACGATATTTACTATTAATTAATTCCTACTGCAAAAATACATATATTTTTTTCACAAGATACAATTAAAAAAGATACCTTGCCTTTCAGGAATTTAGGAATCGATTAATGAACATTTCATCCTATTTCATCTTTATAGTTTGGATTTATACTTCCATTATATTTTTCAATGCTTTGACGCATGTTTAGAAATCAAATTATATCCAAATACTTTCTTGCTGTTGTTATAGAGAACTTCCTGATTCAAATATTCAATAATGCTTCCAATCGTTCCAGTGCCGCTTCGTCCTTTGTCACAAACCAGAAAGTACATTCTTCACTGTCATATAAACCAATAACCTGTCCATCCATAAGTTGATAAAGCTTTCGAGTGTTGCCTGATGCGATCTGATCTGTGATGCCCGCAATTGGAGATAAGTATGGATTCAGCTTTCCACCCTCAGACAGCATTCCCGGCTTAAAATCAGAAAACTCCCAAAGAATCAGATCCAGCTCCTCGTCACAGACCAAAGCCCACAAAAATTCTGCCGCAAGAAAACCATCCAGAATACCGTATGTGTTCCATTCTGCAACGCCGTCATTGGCACGACGATATAGAAATGGACTGTTAAATTCTGCTGCCCAGTGATATACTGCTTGATTTTCTTCCAGAAAGTTCAACTTGCCGTCCTTTGTCTGTTTCAAACCAGAAAGGGGACGAACTAAATTATAACTGCAATAAAATCTGCTTGGCAGATAACGGTAAAATTCTTCCATTGGCAGCGGAAGAGAAGTTCCCAGACGGGCTTTAGCACGATTGATACTTTCCTCCTTCGCTCCCTTGCCTTCAATCTCCGCAAATTCACAAAGAAATTGTAATACTGGGGCAATAGATTTAAGTTCCCGTTTCTGGGGTGGTTTGGGCAAAGCGGAATTAAAGATGGGATGTCCATCCCAGCTTTTTATCCAGACATATTTAAATCCTGTCTGCTTCATAAGCTGCTCCAATTCTTTATCAGTCTTGCCGCCAAAATAGGCTGTTCTTGAATAAAGAATACTTCCGCATAAAAGTCTGGATGGTTCTTCCACAAAGTTTACGTTAAAATTTATTCTGTAACTGGAAAGCTGTTCTATTGGAATATGATAAAAAGTATTTGGAAAAAAATCCTTTATTTTTGCCCAATAGTTTGTTGTTTTATCTTTGTTGACAGCTATAACACTAGGTTGGTTCAAGGTTTGCTGGTATCCAAGCCATTCCATGATCCACTGGGAAAGTTTTGACTGATTACATGGCACTTCACGACCTTCCAAGTGCTTTTCTTCCTTGCGTGTTTCTGGCGATACATAGAGACCCCACATTTGTGGATCTTTCAGATGATAGTTGCTTATAGTGTTATTGTTTTTGTGATACCGGTTTATTTCAAAACCATAGCCGTACTTTTCATATTGGCAAAAAGGCAGGATTGTAATGGTTGTATCTGTCAAATAGGTACGTTTATAAATTTTCAGTTCCTTTAATGGAATTAGTTTTCCCTCTTTCGAAAAGGCAGGGTCATCTGGATGAAAGGTCAGATATAATTCCTTCAGAGCCTGGGGCAGCGTAAATCCCAGTTTTTTTTCTTTTTCTGCAATATCCTCTGGTGTTACGGAGCTTTCCATGTTACTGCCAAAGGATTTGATCTTTTTCAGTTCTTCTAATATCATGGCAACACCTTCCTAATTTTTTAGTAAATAAGGATTCATTCAAACACCAGATCTTCTTTCTTACACTGTTCATAAAAATCCTTATTCCTGTTATTTTTCTGCCATGTGACATCCTCCCCCACCTATAGAGGCGGGGGCTTCCCGCCACATTCGGCAAG
>CAMUAR010000033.1 GCA_947086895.1 uncultured Lachnospiraceae bacterium
CGCACACTTGAAAAAGCGGATGGATTGACGGAAGTTTTTGCAAAGCATATGGCATTGAAAACAGAAAAAATGGCAGGAAACCATGTTGGAACTACTCAATTAGAAAAAGGTGAAAAAGCAGAGAAAGAATCCATTTTTCATGAAAATAAAGAGAAAACTTCTGGAAAATATATTGTTTTTTGCGCGAGTTATGAGCATCTGCTTGAAATGAAAGAACTTGCGCCGGAGTGGTTTGTGCGCGTAGATCCAGCACCGCATATTTATACCGCGTATTCCGATGATCCAATGACAGCAGAGGAGTTTGAATCGTTTAAGAATGATAACAGCGATCATTTAAAACTTTTGTACTGTATTGATATGCTGAATGAAGGAATCCATGTAGATGGGCTTTCCGGCGTGATTTTGCTGCGCCCGACCGTTTCCCCGACCATTTACAAACAGCAGATTGGAAGAGCGCTTGCGGCGGGCGGAAAGGAAACGCCGGTGATTTTTGATATTGTAATGAATATCGAGAATCTTTGCAGCATTGGAGCAATCGAGGAAGAACTGCGTGAAGCCGTTTTGTTTTATCGCGCAAACGGCAGGGCGGGCGAAATTGTAAAAGAACAGTTTCAGATTGTGGATGAACTGGGAGATTGCCGGAGGCTGTTTGCACAGTTAAATGAAACGCTTGGCGCATCGTGGGATGCAATGTACGCGATGGCGAAAGAATACTATACAGAATGCGGAAACTTGGAAGTACCAAAATACTATACAATGGATGGTTATTCTCTTGGCGCATGGATTGCCACGCAGAGAAAAATCTATCTGGGAAAAACTGCGGGGAGCTTGAGTGAGGAGCAGATCGCGCGGCTTACGAAAATTGGAATGCGCTGGAAAAGTACAAGCGAGACTGTTTGGGAGAGAAATTTTGCTCAGGCAGAAAAGTATTTTAGAGAACATGGAAATTTGGAAGTTCCAGTGAATTTTGTGACAGAAAGCGGATGTAAACTGGGAAGATGGGTACGCAGGCAGCGGGAAAAATATCAAACTCTGAATCAAAATATAACAGATTCAAAAGATGATGAGAAATCCCCAGAAATGATGCAGAGTGAAACAGATACAAAAGATAATAAAAAGTCTTCAGAAACGATGCAAAGTGAAACAGATACAAAAGATAATAAAAAGTCTTCAGAAACGATGCAGAGTGAAACAGATACAAAAGATAATAAAAGGTTTCCAGAAATGATACAGAGTGAAATAAATGTAAAAGATAATAAAAAATCTCCAGAAACGATACAGAGTGAAACAAATGCAAAAGATAATAAAAAGTTTCCAGAAACAATACAGAGTGAAACGGATGCAAAAGATGATAAAAAATCTCCAGAAATGATGCAGAATTTGGAGCAGATTCGAAAGCTTACAGAGATTGGAATGGTATGGGAACCCATTGATTCCTGGGAAAAAAGATTTGCGCTTGCAGAGCAGTATTATAAAGAACACGGCAATTTGCGAATGCCAAACAACTATGTAGTAGAAGGTGTTTGGCTGGAACGGTGGCTGAGGGAACAGAAAGCAAGAATTGCGGAGGAAATGGAAAGCAGCGATGGAAAAAAAGAAAAAAAACATCGCAGACCATTGAATGAAAAACAAAAGCAGAAACTTATTTCCATTGGAGTTCAAATAGGGATGTCGCAGGCAGAACGCTCGTGGCGGGAACAATATAGGGAAGCGGAGGAATTTTATCATAAATATGGGAATCTGGCAGTCCCAAAGCGTTATGTAGCGGAAAATAGAAAAAATCTTGGGGTCTGGCTGCAGCATCAGCGCGCGAATTATCGAAGTGGAAAACTGGCAGACTGGCAGATTCAAATGCTGGATGAAATTGGCATGGTGTGGAAGGTGACCGATTCCTGGGAGCAGGGGATTGTACATGCAAAAAAGTATTTTCTTGCAAACCGGAATCTTTTGGTGCCGCATCATTATATCTGCTCCGATGGATACCGGCTTGGCAAGTGGATTTCCAACCAGCGTCTTGCGTACAGCGGCCTGGCAAGAAAAGGTTTGAGAGAAGAACAAATACAGCAGCTGGAAGGGTTTGGTATGATATGGAATGCAAAACAGGGCAGAAGAAGATAGACTGTATTTTTCGCAATTAAAAGAAAACATAAGATTAAAAATTAAAAATTTTCAACCTTGGAATTTGTGCCGCTGCGCAGCCAAAAGTTCCCTTGATTGAAAATGCCGCTTGCGCGGCGGAATGCGAGGAAATTATGGAGAAACGCGAGATTTGTTTTAGTCCGCCTGATATTTCTGAATTGGAGATCGCTGAGGTTGCAGAAACTCTTCGCTCTGGATGGATAACGACAGGACCGCGCACAAAGATGCTGGAATGCCGTCTGGCTGCTTATGTTGAGACAGGGGATACTGCCATCGATTGTTCCGCACAAGATGCGGTTTGCAGATACAGCCAAAAAGTAGTGTGCTTAAATTCCGCTACGGCAGCAGAGGAATTAAATTTAAGGATTTTAGGAGTGTGTGCAGGTGATGAGGTAATTGTCCCTGCTTATACATACACCGCTTCCGCCTCCGCTGCGATTCATTGTGGAGCCACAGTGAAGTTTGTAGATATTCAAAAAGGCGGGGACAAAACTACCCATATGCCTGAAATTGATTATCAGGCGCTTGAGGCTGCAATCACAGAAAAGACAAAAGCGATAATCGTTGTTGAGCTTGGCGGTATTGTAGCGGATTATAACAGAATATTTCAGATTGTGGAGTCAAAGCGTTCGCTCTATCATCCGCTTAAGGATCACAGTACTCCTTTAAAAAAACTGTCCTCATGCATTCAGACGGGTTTGGGGCGTGTAGCAGTATGCTCTGACAGCGCGCATTCTCTGGGTGCATCCCGTGTTGTTTCTTATACAGGCAAAGGCGCAGTTAAGAAAAAGAGATACTATTGCGGCGCTATTGCCGATTTCACAGATTTTAGTTTTCATGCGGTCAAAAATTTTACTACAGCTGAGGGTGGAGCAAGTACATGGTGTCTGCCAAGTACAGTCTATGATACAGGGGTGACAGATTCTGATATTTATAAAATGTACCAGCTTTTATCTCTTCATGGTCAGAGCAAAGATGCACTGGCAAAGACGAAAATAGGAGCTTGGGAGTACGACATTATAGGTTCCTGGTATAAGTGCAATATGACGGATATTATGGCTGCTATTGGATTACGGCAGCTTGACCGGTATACCGATCTTCTCCGCCGTCGTCTTGAGATTATAAAAAAGTATGATCTGGTTTGTGATAAGCTGGGGATTGGTCATCTTGTGCATCATACGGATACAATGGATTCCTCGAATCATTTGTATTTTGTTCGCATACCGGGAATCTGTGAAGAACAGCGGAACGAGATGATTATAAAAATGGCAGAGAAGGGAGTCGCTACCAATGTCCACTACAAGCCGCTTCCTATGATGACAGCATATAAAATGCTGGGATGGAACATAGAAGATTTCCCAAATGCTTATGATTATTACAAGAATCTGATTACGCTTCCATTGCATACCTTGCTGTCGGATAACGATGTGGAGTATGTGTGTGAAACCTTGGAAGAAGTGATAAAAGAAATGGAGACATTTATGTAGATGTATAAAAAATATATAAAAAGACTTTTAGGGTTCATATTTTCTCTGCTTGGACTTCCGGTATTCGCGCTTATTTTTATCGTGGTTGCACCTGTGATTTTTATGGAGGATCATGGTCCAATATTCTACAATTGCTCTCGCCTTGGGCGAAATGGGAAGGTTTATAAGATGTTTAAGTTTCGGACAATGAAGGTGAATGCTCCAGATCTTCGCAACAAAGACGGAACGACCTACAATTCTGAAAACGATCCTAGATTGACGAAAATAGGCCGCATATTGCGAAAGACAAGTTTGGATGAGACGCCGCAATTATTAAATGTGCTGATCGGCAATATGAGTTTTATTGGACCTAGACCAGATTTGCCAACATCCATTCAGGAACTATACAGACCAGGGGACGAAAAAAAACTCACAGTTAATCCAGGGATTACCGGATACAGTCAGGCGTATTATAGAAACTCATCAACAATTGCTCAAAGATTTGACGGCGATGTGTTTTATGCTGAGAATATATCATTTCTTTTGGATGTGAAAATATTTTTTAGAACAATAAAAACAGTATTTATGCATGAAAACATATACAGAAATTAATTTCTGAAAAAGGAAAAATTTAAAATGAAAATTGAGTTTGATAAATTTAACAGCGATATTTTTGAAATGGTAATGGGCAATATCGTAGAACTATCAGATTTGATAAAAAATGAAGATGTAAACAATATTATATGCACAGCAAAAGAAAAAGGCTATCAGCATCTTAATATAAAAGTGCCGACTGCTTTAAAAAACACAACAAATATCTTACTTCAGAATGGATTTAAACTTGTAGATACTCAGCTGATGTATCAATTAAGTTCTAAATTGATCGGGGGGGGGGTATTCACCTGATAATATAAAATACCGTAAATTTGAAAGCAAAGATAGATTGCAAATGGATCGCATTGCCAGAGATGCATACAGTTTAGATCAATTTCATTCAGATGAAAAACTGCCGAGTCATCTATGTGATAAATATTATGTTGAATGGATGAATAATTCTTGTGATGGTTTTGCGGATAAGGTAATGGTATTGTCTCACACGGACACGATTGCGGGATATATCACAATCAACTACAAGGAAGAGAATTCCGCTGCAGTTGGTTTGGCAGCAGTAGGAAAGCAATTTCAACGAAGAGGTTATTTTACCTATCTGATAGAACAGACATTGCGAATGCTTTATGAAGAAGGGATAGAATATTTATTTTATGGGACGCAATTAGCGAACAAGCCCGTTCTTCGTATTATGTCAAAATATTCTGCAATACCAGTTTCCAGCAATCATGTTCTGCATCGGATGATTTGATATTACTCGCGTATCTCTTAATATAAGAAAAAAATGGAGATACATAAATGGAAATTCGAAACGACAAATTTAATTCAGAGATTTTTGGAATCAAGATGGGAAACATTGTTCTGTCAAAGGATGAAATAAACGATGAAACATTTTCTGTAAAGGAAGTTATTGAACAGGGGAAAGACGAACAATTTAAACATATATCAGTTAAGTTTCCTACCTCATGCAAAGCTTTATTCAATAAGTTTGTGCAAGATGGTTTTTATTTAACAGATACTCTTTTTGAATATATATATAAATTTGATGGAAGTTCTCTTCCCAATATTACACATAAAACCATTGTCAGAGATTATCAAGAAGATGATTTAAAAGAGCTGATGGAAATTGCAAAAGGATCGTTTGACTATGATAGATATCATTCGGATCCAAATTTAGATCATAAGTTGTGTGATAAGTATTATGAGCAGTGGATTTATAATTCCTGCCATGGCTTCGCGGATAAGGTAATTGTATCAGAATACAACAATACTGTTGTCGGATTTACAACAGGTAAGGCAGATAATACGCAACCTTATGGGCATTTGGTATTATCGGCAGTTTCAGATAGGTATCGCGGGCTCGGCATCTATACAAGCATGATTTATGAAGGAGTAAAGTGGTTGGAAAAAGAAGGATTTAAAGGACTGATTGTCGGGACTCAGATCAATAATATTGCAGTTCAGAAGGCATGGATAAAATTAGGCTTTACTGTGTTGGACAGCGAGTATGTTCTCCACTTTTATATTTAGGTATCCAATCTGGTTTTTCAAGTATGCGGTAGTGTAAAAATAGAAAAATGCCGCTTGCTGCAAACTTGTTATATGCAAAAAGAAGCGCAGAAATCGGGGGAAAAATGTTATTAAAAAATAAAATTGCTGTTGTTACCGGCGCGTCGAATGGTATTGGCAGAGCGATTGCAGATGTATTTCTTGAGAATGGCGCAAGAGTGATCGGTCTGGATATCGTTGAGGCGGAGTCGTGGAATAAAAATCTGACTATGTTAAAGGCAGATGTTTCTAATACTGCTGACTGTGAAAGAGTTTATCAGAAAATTACAAGTCTTGTTGATGATACAGATATTCTTGTTAATTGTGCTGGTATTACACGCGATGCAATCACTTATAAAATGACCGAAGAGCAGTTTGATCAGGTGATTGCTGTAAACCTTAAGGGTGTGTGGAATCTTACAAGGCTGATTGGTCCCATAATGCAGACACGGTGTTCCGGTTCCATTATCAATATTTCATCCGTAGTCGGCATATTTGGAAATATCGGGCAGGCAAACTATGCAGCGGCAAAGGCTGGTGTTATTGGAATGACAAAAAGCTGGGCGAAAGAGTTTGCGCGAAAAGGAGGAAATGTTCGTGTGAATGCCGTAGCTCCGGGCTATACCATGACCAATATGATGAGAACTGTGCCAAAGAACCTTCTTGAGAAGTTTCAAAATGCAACGATGCTTGGCCGTCTGGCAGAGCCGATGGAAATTGCAAACGCTGTTCTTTTTCTTGCCTCGGATCTTGCCAGTTATGTGACAGGGGAAGTATTGAATGTCAACGGCGGCATGAGACTGTAAAAAAGCACTTTTCAGTTTTTATCCGCACAGTATTACAAACAGACTTGCAGTATGCACAAGTATAATAAAAAAATTATTTACCATATAGATTATATAAAATAATTCTAAAAAAGTAAAATATATTAAAAATTAGTCATATATAAATATTTACTACAAATATATTTATAAATTGATTTTTATTAGGAGAAAAACATCAATGAAACTATTGATAATCGCTCATTATGGTCAGCAGCCTCCAAAGAATACGATGCGGAGATATCATAACTGGGGCAAGGTGTTAGTTGATCGGGGGCATAAGGTAACAATCCTTGCCGCCAGTGCTTTGCATAATACAAAGATTGATTTTATTGACGAGCTTGGTTCCGACCGCTCTGTATGCGATGGCGTCAGGTACTTGTATATTAAAACTCCTCAATATACGGGAAACGGGCTTGGAAGAATGAAAAATATGATGTTGTTCTGCATGGGAATAAAAAAATATTCTTCTCTGAATCCAGATCTTATTTTAATTTGCGGAGCTTATTTATATGGATTTGCCCGACGTGCATTCCCAAAAGTTCCTTTGATAACAGATACCGTGGATCTTTGGCCGGAAAGTATCGTTCAGTATGCTGATTTTTCAAAATCGAACCCTCTGATAAAATATTTGTATCGTATGGAAAAAAAAGCATACATCAAATCAGATGCTCTGATTTTTTCCATGGAAGGTGGTGTGGATTATGTCAGAGAACGAACCTATGCAGGTAAAATTAACTTTTCAAAAATATTTCACATCAATATGGGATGTGATATTTCGCAGAAAGATAAGGAATTAGAAGGAGTATCGTTTGATCTTGGATGGGATTTCAATAAATTCAATGTGGTTTACTGCGGCTCTATCAGGCAGGCAAACCAGGTTCAGCAAATCTGTGATGCCGCAAAAATAGTGAAGGATCGAGGATATCAGGATATTAAGTTCCAAATTTACGGAAATGGCGATGACTTAAGTATGCTGCAAAAATATGTGGCGGATAATGAAATTAATAACGTTCGTTTTTATGGAAGAATAGAGAAAGAAAAAATACCTTTTATATTGTCCCACGGGAAGGCAAATATTCTGACATACAAACACGTTCCTCTTATGAAATACGGGGGAAGCCAGAGCAAACTGTTTGATTATCTTGCCAGTGGGAAACCGATTATCTGCAATGCAAAATTTGGCTATAACCTGATTGAGCGATACCGCTGCGGTGTTGTGGCTAAAACCCAGAGTGCAGATGCTTTGGCGGATGCTGTTGAAAAATTATATAAAACAGATACGGATGAGTTGGTCAAGATGGGAGAGCGGGCAAGAAAAACTGCATGTATGTATGATCAGCCTGTTCTTGTAGACCAATTAGAAAAAGTCTTTCAGTATGTGTGCAATAAAAAGTGATGAGGATATTATGAAAATACCATTTGTGTCATTTCTTCCTATGGAAAAAGAACTGAATAATAGCTTAAGAGATGCATTTGATCGTGTGTTTCGGCGGTCATGGTATATTGAAGGCGCCGAGGATGAAGCTTTTGAGAAAGCGTTTGCCGAGTATTGTAATGTAAATTACTGCGTTGGTGCAGGCAATGGACTGGATGCGCTGATGCTGACATTGAAAGCGCTGAACGTTGGCGCGGGCGACGAGGTTATTGTGCCGTCGAATACGTATATAGCCACGGCTTTAGCGGTTACATACATTGGTGCAGCACCTGTATTTGTCGAGCCGGACATTAGAACCTTTAATATTAATCCAAACTTGATTGAAGCGGCAATCACAGAAAAGACAAAGGCGATTATACCAGTACATCTCTATGGTCAAGCGTGTGATATGGATCCGATTGTAAAGATTGCGAAGAAAAATAATCTGTATATCGTGGAGGACTGTGCTCAGGCGCACGGAGCGACTTACAAGGGAAAGAAAATCGGTTCTTTTGGCGATGCCGCAGGGTTTAGTTTCTACCCAGGAAAGAACCTTGGTGCGCTTGGAGATGCAGGAGCCGTTGTGACAAATAACAAGGTACTGGAAGAAAAAATTCGTGCGCTCGGCAACTATGGTTCCGATTTTAAGTATCACCATATCTATAAAGGGAACAACAGCCGTCTGGACGAGCTTCAAGCTGCATTTCTTGCCGCGAAGCTTCCTTATCTTGAGAAGATGAATGTAGAGCGCAGGCGGATTGCAGGGATGTACACAGAAGGGATTACAAATCCAAAGATAACAGTTCCTTATGTAATTCCCGACTGCGTTCCTGTATGGCATATTTATGGGATTCGCTGCGCGCAAAGAGACGCTCTTGAAAAGCATCTGAATCAGAAGGGGATTGGCACAAATAAGCATTATCCAATACCAATCCATCTTCAGGAATGCTACAAGGATCTAAACATTCCAAAAGGTGCGCTTCCCATTGCCGAAGAAATCAGCAGCACAGAGTTGAGCATTCCAATGTACTACGGAATGACAGACAAGGAAATTCGGTATGTGATTGACGCAATCAACGAGTTTTAAGGGGGGGGAATGGTATGCGGTTAAGAAAACTTGAAAGAAAAGATGCTCCTCTGATGCTGGAATGGATGCATGATAAAAGTGTGGTTGGGGATCTCCGAACCGATTTTTCACAAAAAACGATAGAAGATGTTGTGAAGTTTATAGAGCTTAGTTGGGAGAGCAACACAAATCTTCATTTGGCGGTAGTTTCCGATGAAGATATCTATATGGGGACAGTCAGCCTGAAATATATAGAGGAAGGCAGTGCTGAATTTGCGATCGCAGTTCGCTCCGAAGCTATGAGACATGGCTATTCATGGTTTGGCATGACAGAAATCCTAAAGAAAGCATTTTATGAATTGAATTTGGAAAGCGTGTATTGGTGTGTATCGCGCAGCAACAAAAGAGCTGTTCGATTCTATGATAAGCATAATTTTCATGAAGTTTTGGATATGCCAAGTAAGGTACTTGCCAGATATCAGGGAATTGAAAATCTTAAGTGGTACTCCGTTTTAAAAGGGGATGAATATAACATCAGAGAGTTCGTGTCTGGTTGCAAAGTTATTCACATTAATACCATTCCAACCGTAAATGCAGGTGAACTTTCCTTTTTTGAAGGAACGCACGAAATTTCTTTTGATATCAAACGAATCTATTACATATCAAAAGTGCCAGAAGGTGTTCGGCGGGGATTTCATGCACATAAAGAGTTAAAACAACTTTTGTTTTGCCCCTATGGAAGAATTCAGCTTGTGTTGGAGAATCAGCATGGCAGGGAAGAAATTGAGTTATCGGATCCTTCCATCGGAGTTGTAATTGAAGAGTGTACATGGAGGGAGATGCTGTGGCTGCAGAAGGATTCCGTGCTTTGTGTAGCAGCCTCTGACTATTATCGGATTGAGGATTATATAAGGGATTATTATGAGTTTAAGGGCTTTATAAATAAAATCTAAAAGCTGGGGGAGAAATAGATGGCAGCGGACACGGCACAAACAGAAGAACTTGCAATTATTGTTAGTTCATGTGATGAGACGTTGGATGTATTTAAGGAATTTATGCGTTATTTAAGATTAAATTGGTCAGATTGTCCCTTTCAACTGATATTAGTAACGCCGACACAGCATTTTATTGATGACAGGGTGCTTTCGATTACGACATCTGCTGAGACGAAATGGGCAGAACGCATTATAAAGGGATTGGAGTACACAAACGCAAAGTATATATTTACAATGTGTGAAGATGCGTTTTTTCTTAAACCAATCAATACAAAATATATTCTTAAAATAGTAAAATTTATGCAGAAACATAATATTAAATACTATTGTAATCCCAAATATCCGGTAAAAAAGAAAAAAGATAATTCTTTTGATGATTTTGACGGAGCGCTTAAAATTCGGAAAGATATTCCGTACAGTGTGACATGCTTTACTAATATTTGGGAGAAAAATGAATTTGTAAAATTATTTGGCGGGAAAAATTGGACAGGATGGGATATTGAAAATTATTTTTTAAAGGTTTCTTCCCAATCAAAAAAAGGTTATTACAATAATTATGTTACGGATAAGGACAATTTTTTAAATGTTGTAGAAACAATCAATGGCGGCTGCTGGACTTATGAAACATACTTGTTTGAGAAAAATGGTATTTCGATTCAAAAAGGGCAAAGACCAGATGCACTGAAGTCCGAGTACTATAGAAAAAAGATTCATATAATGTTGAATCATATCGTACCAAGAAAATTCAGAAAATCATTAAAGAAAATCTTTTCAAAGCTGGGATATAAGTTTACGACAGATTATTAGATAAAAGGTAGAGGGGAATAAATTAAAATGAAAGTTGTAATTCTTGCAGGCGGTCTTGGAACAAGAATTTCGGAGGAATCAGCATTTAAGCCAAAGCCGATGATTGAAATTGGAGGAATGCCGATCCTCTGGCATATTATGAAAAATTATTCTTATTATGGATTCAATGAATTTATCATTTGTGCTGGTTATAAACAACATATCATCAAAGAATGGTTTGCAGATTATTTTCTCCATACTTCCGACGTGACTTTTGATTATACAAGCGGCGGCAATGAAATGATTGTACATAACAAGAATGTTGAGCCTTGGAGAGTTACAATCGTGGATACTGGCTTGAATACTCAGACGGGAGGACGTGTAAAAAGAATTCAAAACTATGTTGGCGAAGAAACATTTATGCTTACTTATGGGGATGCTGTAGGGGATATCAATATTCCAGAGCTTTTCGAATTTCACCGGTCACATGGGAAGATTGGAACGATATCTATGTACAATTTCGGTCAGAATAAAGGCGTAGTGGAAATCGGGCATAACGATGTGATTGATGCCTTCCGTGAAAAATCGGATATGGATGGCGATTTGATTAATATCGGTTTTATGGTATTTGAGCCAGAGCTATTTCACTATATCGGGGACGATATGACAGTGTTTGAAAAAGGCCCATTGACCTCACTTGTGATGGAAAGACAGCTGGTTGGTTATGTCCACAAGGGATATTGGCAGTGTATGGATACGCTCAGGGAAAAGCAACAGTTAGAAACTCTCTGGGAAAGCAGCACTGCACCCTGGAAACGGTGGGTTTAAAGAGAGGATTAAAAATTTCCATTTTCAACACCAAAATTTAATTTTACGCCCAAATTTCCAACAGATTAGAATGCCGCTTACGCGGCGGAATGAGAGGAAAAATGCAATTTCATTTAAAGGAATTTTATTATGGTAAAAGAGTATTTGTAACAGGTCATACGGGATTTAAAGGTGCATGGCTGTGCAGAATGCTTTCCAATGCCGGGGCGCAAGTAACCGGGTATTCTTTAGAACCACCTACAGACCCATCGCTATTTGGAATTGCTTCGATTGGACAAGACATCCATTCTGTTATTGGTGATGTCCGCGATTATAGTTTCTTGAAAAAGACCTTTGCTCAAGCAAAGCCTGAAATTGTCCTGCATCTTGCAGCGCAGCCAATTGTGCGAGAGGGATATAAGCGACCTGCTTACACTTATGAAACAAACATTATGGGTACAGTAAATATCCTTGAATGTGTCAGGGAAAATACCTGCGTCAAATCTTTTTTAAATGTGACAACGGACAAGGTATATCGGAACAGGGAATGGGTATGGGGGTATCGGGAAAACGAAGAGTTGGATGGAGCGGACCCATATTCCAATTCAAAATCCTGCTCAGAACTTGTGACGCACAGTTATAAAGACAGTTTTTTTTCAGATGGTGTGGTGGCTGTTTCTACGGCGCGTGCTGGCAATGTGATTGGCGGCGGGGATTTTGCAAGCGATCGTATTCTGCCGGATTGCGTTCGTTCCGCGATAAAAGGCACGAACATTATTGTAAGAAATCCCTGTTCCATCAGACCATATCAGCATGTGTTGGAGCCGCTGTATGCATACTTGATGATTGCGGGGATGCAGTATCAAGATGGAAAGTATGCAGGGTATTATAACGTGGGACCAGACGATGGGGATTGTTTTCAAACCGGCACACTGGTGGATTTGTTTATAAAGTACTGGGGGGGGGTAGAAACCGGCATAAGATGGGTGAAAAAGGAAGATCATGGTCCGCATGAAGCAAATTTCCTGAAATTGGACTGCTCTAAGCTGAAAGCAACATTTGGCTGGAAACCACGCTGGAAACTGGATAAAGCAGTGGAAAAGGTCGTTGAGTGGAGCAAGTGCTGGCTTGAGGGAGGAGATGTGAAAAGCTGCATGGATCAGGAGATCGAAGAGTTTTTGTCAGCCTAGAGGAAGGATAAACAGAATGGAAAAAGTAATTATCACAGGTGCGGATGGATTTGTCGGAAGTTATACCGCACATAAGTTTGCTTTGGAGGGGTGTAATGTACTGGCACTGGATATCGCCAAAGAACCAAAAAGAATTAGACCAGACAAAAACATTGTATATAGGCAGTGTGATATCTCAAATATCGAACAAATACAGGGAATAATTAAGTCTGATCTGTATGATACCATGATTCATTTTGCATGGGCTGGTTCCGCTGGGTTTTCACGGGTTGACTATGATCTCCAGATAAGAAATGTCCATAATACAGTGGAGTGTATGAAAGCTGCAAAAAAATTTGGCTGTAAGAGGTTTGTCTGTGCAGGAAGCATTATGGAGTATGAGGTGGAGGCAGCAGTACATACTCAAGGCAGTCATCCAAGTATGGGATATATCTATGGTGCTGGAAAGCATACGGCTCATTGTGTCTGTAAGTCAGTTGCCGCAGAGATCGGAATCGAGCTGGTATGGTCTATGATTACAAATGCCTATGGTGTTGGGGAACTCTCCCCGCGGTTTGTCAATACGACACTGAGAAAAGTGATAAATGGAGAACCACTCCAGTTTACCGCCGCTACACAGAACTATGATTTTATCTATATTACGGATGTGGCAGATGCTTTTTACCTGATTGCTAAAAATGGAAAACCGTTTTGTGAGTATATGGTGGGCAGCTCAAACGCCCGTCCATTAAAGGAATTTATCCTTGAGATGCTGCATTCGGTTGCTCCAAATGTAATTCCTATGTTTGGCGATGTGCCATTTACTGGGACAAATATACCATTGTCGGTGTTTGACACAAGTGCCACGCAAAATGACACAGGTTTTCAGGCAAAGATAAGTTTTGCAGAAGGAACAAGAATGACTATGGAATGGTTGAAAACACTTTGAAAGGGAGAGTTTATGGACAAGCTGGAAGAGATTATTATTGTTGGTTCTGGCTTTGCAGGAAGTATTATGGCCAGACTTTTTGCAGAACAAGGACGCCGGATTCAGGTCATCGAAAAACGGGAACAGATCGCAGGAAATATGTGCGACTATATTGATGAGAATGGAATTCGGATTCAGAAATATGGACCTCATATTTTCCACACCAGCATTGAAAGTGTATATCAGTTTCTATCGCAATATACAGAATTGGAACCATACCAATTAAAATGCGAAGTTCTGATTGAGGGAATCTCGACTCCATCCCCGTTTAATTTTCGGACGATTGACCAATTTTATAACCCAAAAGAGGCAGAAGAATTAAAGAATGCATTAGTCAGCTATTATAAAAAGGAATCTGCGACGGTTCTTGAGATGCTAAATTGTGAAGTAGACTGTATCAGGGAGTATGCAAAATTTTTGTTTGAAAAGGATTATGGTCCCTATACGGCAAAGCAGTGGGGAAAAACTTATAAGGAAATTGACCCTTCCATCCTAAGCCGTGTTCCTGTCGTCTTTCATTATAAAGATACCTATTTTTATGATAAGTACGAAGGAATTCCAAGGGACGGGTTTCAGGCAATGTTTGAAAGTATATTAGATCATCCCAATATAACAGTGTCGTTGAATGAGGATGCTTTGGAACATATCACAATAGATGAAGAAAAAAGCAGTCTATTGTATGATGGGGTGCAAAAAACCATAATTTATACTGGAGCAATCGACGAATTGTTTGATTACAAGTTTGGAAAACTGCCATATCGTTCGCTTTATTTTGAATACGAGACCCATAAAGTAAAGGATTATCAGAATGTTGCCATTGTAGCACATCCTACAGATGCACAATATACCAGAATTACAGAATACACAAAATTACCATTTCAGGACGTAGGGAATAAGACGGTTATCGCAAAGGAATATTCCATTCTGTATGATAAAAATAGTATAGGGGGGGGGGTACGAACCATACTACCCGGTACTAACGGAGTCAAGCATAGATGCTTATCGCAGGTATAAAGAATACAGCACAATGTTTGGAAACTTGATTCTTTGTGGAAGGCTGGCAGACTTTAAGTATTACAATATGGATTCTGTGATAGATAGAACGCTAAAACTTTTTCAAGAAATAAAGGATACTGTATAAATATGGGGGATTGCCATGGTGCAGAAATTTGATTTTCAGGAATTGGATTTAAAAGGCGCTTACCTGATAAAGCCGTTTTATGCAACCGATGAAAGAGGTGGGCTGGTTAAGGATTATAATATTGATATTTTTAAAGAAAACGGGATTTATTATGATTTGAAAGAGGTGTTTTATACAATTTCAAAACAAGGTGTGATTCGGGCAACCCATTTCCAATTACAAAAACAGCAGCCAAAACTAGTACGTTGCATCAGTGGACATATATATGATGTAATTGTGGATCTGCGCCCAGAATCTCCGTCTTTTGGGCAGTGGAGGGGATACCATCTCACCGACAAAAATCCAGTCAGTTTGCTTGTCCCTGCATATTTTGGACATGGATATTTGGTAATTGAGGATTCTGTAGTGAGTTACAAATGTGCGGAAGTATTCTACAAGGAAGGGGATTCTGGAATTATGTATAACGACCCCGATATCGCGATCGAATGGCCGTTTGAACTGATTGGCGGAAAGGAAAACTTGATTGTCAGTGAGAAAGATTTGAATTTAATGACATTTAGCGAATATTGTCTACAAACGGAGGCAGACAAGCAAAATGAAAATATTACTGATTTCATATAGTGATTATGATTACGATGGAAGACTTAGAGAGCTGATTAACGTTTTTAAGAAAATGGGGGAATTAAAATTATTTGTCGGTGCATCTCATTCTGTTTTTGATGGACAGCATACTTTTAAAAAATTATCCTACAGGGATTTTATAAAAGGTGCTGAGAAATATGCCAGAAGTCTTCATGGACTTGACTTGTTGGTGGTTGATAATAGACGAGCCATTTTCCCCGCTTTAATGATAAAAAGAAAAGTAAAATGCAAGATGATCTTAGATTGCAGGGAGTTATATTTTCCGAGAGAAGTGCATCATTTTGCTGGAAAAGTAGGATGTTATATTGAAAAGCCAGGCATCAAAAAAGCAGATATTATTATTTGTGCAAATAAAGAACGTGCAGAGGTTATGCGCGATTATTATAAGCTGCAGAAAACGCCTTTGGTCTTTGAAAATTTAAGAAAATTGATTTATTCGAACAATTTTAATGAAGATAAAATAAAAGAGAAATTTGCGCAATATCTAGTTGATGATGAAATCCGAATAATTTCAACATCAGGATGTATTATATCAAGAACAAGTGATGTGCTTGTGGAAAACCTTGATCGGGTGAATCGGAAATGCAGACTGATTTTAGTGGGTGAAGATTCCGGCAAGGACAGAATTATAATGGAAAATGTTATAAAAAAACATAAATTATCCAATGTAGTGATATTGGGAAAAGTCAACCAAGATGAATTGAAGTTTTTAATCCATCATTCGCATATTGGAGTGGTGAATTACAATCAAAATGATTTTAATAATAAATATTGTGCATCAGGAAAACTATATGAGTTTATTTATGAGGGGATTCCGGTTGTCACAACAACAAATCCGCCTTTAAAGCGTTTGTGCGATGAATTTCAAATTGGTGTTGCAGATGATACTTATGCGAATGGAATCAATAAAATTCTATGCAATTACGAGTTTTATAAAAGGAATGCAGAGGAATATGGAAAAAAACATACGGTACAAGCAAATAATGAACGGTTGAGAAAAGGGTTAATTAAATGTATGCGTTTGTGATAAATCAGAAGGGCGGAAAGTTATATGAAATCGATTGATATAAAAGGAAAAAATTATAAAATCATATTAATATATCTGTATAAATTTATCTTAGATATATTATACATAAATGAGATTTCTGTAACTTATGCCTTCTATAAGTTTAAAGGTGAATTTCATATAGGGTGGTATTTGTATTCATGGATTCTTGTTATTATATTTGCTTTGTGGCTGGTAAAACTAACAAATCAATATGGATGTAAGTTTTCGTTATTATTAACTTTTTCTCTATTTCTTTTATCTTTTGTGCCATTTACTTCAATGTTATATGGTGGATATGATAATAAATATATTTTGTGTAATAGTGTGTATTGGTATATGTGGTTTCTATTTTTATCAATTTTTCTTAAACTAACAATAAATAGAAGCATAACTATACCCATAATGAAATATACACATAAATTAACAATTGTAGCAGGACAAATAGTGTTTGTATCAACTATTTTGATAATTTCGGCAGTTTTTACGCATTTTCGTTTTTCTTTTAATATGGATTTTGCATATGATTTTCGGGCAGACGCTGCTTCGAACTCGTTACCTACAATTTCAGCATATTTATTTCAGTGGGCGCGTGTGTGTATTCCTATTTTTTTGAGTATGCATATAGTGAGGAAAAATTATATACGAGCAGCATTTCTTTTTATAATCCAGCTTTTAAATTTTGGATATGATGGTATGCGTCTTACTGTTTTAATTACTTTTGTGGCTATAGCAGTTCCTTTTATTTTTAATGAAAAAAAGACAAAAACAAAAATAATATTTCCCCTTATTACTTTGGCGTTGATTGCATTAATGATTTTATCTTTAAT
Organism: uncultured Lachnospiraceae bacterium; assembly: GCA_947086895.1. Classification (GTDB taxonomy): domain Bacteria; phylum Bacillota; class Clostridia; order Lachnospirales; family Lachnospiraceae; genus RGIG4057. The sequence continues at coordinate 17,470 of CAMUAR010000033.1, forward strand.
TGAACATTTATTTTTAAAATCTGGAGAAATTGACCGTGTTATAACATTTCGAACCTTTTTCTTACCAAATTTAATTGGGTCATGGTTTTTTGATTTTTTTACTAAGAATATACCAGAATATTTTGCTGCGAGCATTTTTAAATTTTTTGGGTTTGTAAGCCCCTATGCAGAATATGGGATAGATTATTTAATTAGCGGGTTATATTTTGGGGATTATTCTTGTAGGGGAAATAATGGTTTAATAGCGGATGCAATGTGTAATTTAGGATATATTGGCATACTTATTATGCCATTTGTTATTAATATCTGGCTCTTTATTGTTGATAGAGTATCTGGTCAATTGAATATTACAATAAAATTATTAGTAGCAATATATTTTGCGTACTGTTTTACAAATAATTTTTTTACTATTATTTTGATTACAAATGGTGGAATTATCGCGACGTTTATAATGAATGCTATGAACCATGTAGACGAAACCAAAACAATCAAATCAGATGCAAGAAAATAATAAGGAATTTATTATGTATTATTTTAATACTATAATATATTTGTAAAATAATACAAATATAATTTTATATTAGTGTGCTGATTGATCGATGTACAGTTATTGTATTTATGTAATTTTGAAAATATAGTAATTAAAGTTTATAAAGAGGAAGGATAAACGGAGTGCAAGAAAAAAGGAATATTTTAAAAATGACATCATTAGTAATGATTGTAGTCATTGCAGCAAAGGCTTTAGGTCTAATCAAACAGATGGTTATTTCAGCAACATTTGGAACATCTTTGGAAACAGACATTATATTATTATCCCAAGATTTTATTTCAAATATACAATATATTCTTGCACAGATGATTTTAACAGCATTTACAGCTATATATATACATTTAAAAAATGAAAGGTTATCAACTGTAAATATTTTTATTCGAGATGTGATTAAATTATTTTTATTAATAGGTATTATTGCCATTGTTTTTTCGATTTGTCTAGCATCCGTTATTGCTAAAGTGATAGCACCTACATATACAACAAAAAATTTATTGTTATTAACCAATTATCTTCGGATTTATGCTTTTACTCTAATTCCGTCAATTCTAATAGCAATTTTTGGGGCGCTTCTTAATGCGAATGATCGATATGTGGTCAATGAATCATCCACATTAATTCAAAATTTAATTATTATTGTAATAGTATTAATAGGAGGACATAGTGTAGGAATTAATGTTCTGATTTATTCAACATTTGCTTATAGTATTTTTAATATGATTTACTTAGGATTGATGTCAAAAAGATACTTTGGAAAAGTGATAATACCAAAAAAAAATAAGTGGTATCAATCAAAGAACATAAAATCTTTATTGAATATGTTAGGACCTTTGCTGATAGGTTATTCTATGATTTTTGTGAATGAACAAATTGATAAAATGCTGGTTTCTGGAATGAAAGAAGGTACTGTGACAGCTTTAAGTTATGGTTCAAGCTTATCGAATTTAGTTACAACATTATTAGTGTCTGTTTGTACTATATTTTTTACTAGGATTACTACTTATATTGCGACAAAAGATAATAAAATAATAAATTCTATGTTGTGTAATTCTGTTGGTATGATATTAACAGTTTTAATTCCCGTTAGTATTATAACAGTTGTACTTGCGGAAGATATTGTTTCGATTGTTTTTTTAAGAGGTGCGTTTAATTATGAATCTGTTAAGATGACAGCAGCAGCATTGATGGGGTATGGGTTTTGTTTTTTACCATTTGCAGTGAAGAATATTTTTAGTAGATTTCAATATGGGAATGAAACTACGAAATGGCCTATGATAGTAAGTTTGATCGGAATTTTCATCAATATTGTTTTAAGCATAATTTTAAGCAGTTTTTTAGGGGTTTTTGGTATAACTTTAGCAACCAGTATATCGGAAGTGGTTAGCGCAGTTTTAATTGTTTTTATTACAATAAGAAATTATTCGTCATTATCCCTGCATTCTTTAAAAAACTATATATTTTGTTGGATTGGTGGTGGAGCGGCGTGTTTATTTCTTTGTATTATATGTAAGAATTATCTTCGTGTTTCATATTCTATTATAAAGGTTGGAATTACTGCGATGATATCTTTCATAGTTTATTGCTTGATAGTATTCCCTAAAATCAAAACAATATTGAAAAAATAAAATATTTTTTGTATTGATAAGAAATATAAAAATTTATTTATAAATAATATTAAATATAAATTTATTGTGTAAAATAAATGATTATTTTTTGGAGGATTTAGTATGAATATAAAAGGCATCATACTTGCGGGAGGTACAGGAACTAGACTGTATCCCTTGACTAAAGTTACATCAAAACAGCTGCTTCCAATATATGATAAACCGATGATCTATTATCCTCTTAGTACTCTTATGCTGGCAGGAATTAAAGATATATTGATAATTTCTACTCCAGAAGATCTGTCTAATTTTAAACAGTTGTTGGGAGATGGAAGCCAGTTTGGTATCCATCTTTCCTATAAAGTTCAACCAAAACCAGAAGGTTTAGCACAGGCTTTTATTATAGGTGAGGAATTTATTGGAGCAGATTGCTGTGCTATGGTGCTTGGCGACAATATATTTTACGGAGGAGGACTATCTTCTTTTCTAGGAATTGCAGTTGAAAATGCAAAAGCGGGGGATGCAACAATTTTTGGGTATTATGTAAATGATCCTGAGCGGTTTGGAATTATGGAGTTTGATGAGAAATGGAACGTTCTATCTGTTGAAGAAAAGCCTCTTAAGCCAAAAAGCAATTATTGCATTACAGGTCTTTATTTTTATCCTTCTGGTGTAGCAAAAAAAGCAAAAAAAGTAAAGCCTTCTGCCAGAGAAGAACTTGAGATTACATCACTTAATGCCATGTATTTACAAGAAAAACATTTAAAAGCACAAATTCTTGGGCGAGGCTTTGCTTGGCTGGACACAGGAACGATGGACAGTCTTGTAGAGGCTACAACATTTGTACAGATTACGGAAAAAAGACAAGGTGTAAAAATCTCAGCACCAGAGGAAATAGCGTTCCGCAAAGGCTGGATTACAAGGGAAAGATTATTGGAATCTGCTAATTTATATGGGAAATCTCCATATGGCACACATTTAAAAAATGTAGCCAATGGATCAATGAAGTATTGAGGAGCGAGAAAATATGTTCAATCAACCAAAAAAGAAGATTATGTGTGTGTTTGGTACTAGACCAGAAGCAATAAAAATGTGTCCATTAGTAAATGAAATGAAACACCGTGAGAACCTTGAAGTTATTGTTTGTGTAACAGCTCAGCACAGACAGATGCTAGATCAGGTACTTAGCACATTCAATATTTGCCCTGATTATGATCTTAACGTTATGAAGGATAGACAAAACCTGTTTGACATTACAACAAATATTTTAAATGGTATAAAAGAAATCTTGGAGAAAGAACAGCCCAATATTGTTCTTGTTCATGGTGACACATCCACAACCTTTGTCACAACTCTTGCGTGTTTTTATCTTCAGATTCCAGTTGGTCATGTTGAGGCGGGGCTTCGCACTTATAATCTCTATAGTCCTTACCCAGAAGAGTTTAACAGGCAAGCAGTAGGGATTGTTTCACAGTATAACTTTGCACCGACCCAACTTGCAGCAGAACATCTTAAAGCGGAAGGCAAAAAACCAGATACCATATATATTACAGGAAATACTGTGATTGATGCTATGCAACATACCGTTAAAGAGGATTATACTCATCCAGAGCTTGATTGGGTTGGCGATAGTAAGCTGATATTTATTACAGCACATAGACGGGAAAACTTAGGAATTCCTATGCACCATATGTTTCGGGCAATTCGTAAAGTTCTTGATGAGCATTCGGAGTGTAAAGCTGTGTATCCGATTCATATGAATCCAGCGGTCAGAGAGGCAGCAAATCAGGAACTTGGCGGTTGTGACCGCATACATTTAATCGAGCCGATCGAAGTCTTTGACTGCCACAACTTTGAAGCGCGCAGTTTCCTCTGCCTTACCGATTCTGGCGGAATTCAGGAGGAATGCCCTAGTTATGGAGTTCCTGTACTTGTTATGCGTGATACAACAGAACGTCCAGAAGGGGTGGAAGCAGGAACCCTTCGTCTTGTTGGTACAGAGGAAGAAACGATCTATAAAGCATTTACAGAACTTCTGACAAATAAAGAAGAGTATCAAAAGATGTCAACTGCCTGCAATCCTTACGGTGACGGACATGCATGTGAACGCATTGCTGATATATTGGAAAAGGGAAAGTATGAACCTTGGGCAGTGAAATAAAAGCGGGAATTAAATCTACAACAAGAACCACAGCAAATTAAGAAGAAATTATTATCTAATATGATTGTTTAAAGGTTAATAGAAAGCTATCCACTTGACCTAGTTATAAATTTTATGTTATTATTTCTTGTGTTAATTGCAATGTATTCGTTGTGAATTATATGTATAAGGTGGAAATTTTATGGGGGATAAAGTGGATGGATACAGAAAAAAGCGAAGGAGCAGAGCGAACAGAAAGATGGACAAAGGAACAGAAAGAGATTATAAAGTATACAGATTCGAAAGAAGAAGCTATTGATGAGTTAAAATCTGCAGGGGACGATTGGTCGGAGAAGCTGTGGAAGTGTATTATTGCATTTGAGAATAATACCTTTACAACATCCGGTCGCGGCAATAGACCTGGTATTATGTTTACATACACAGTGACAAAAGCGGTTGGTGCAAGCGGCAGGCACTATGATGGCACAGCGATTCCCGGATATGGAAATGAAATAAGGATTGAAGGAAAGACAAAAAGTATCAGTCGGTCTACGGTTGAACTGGGTTATAAGAGGGTACAGGAGATGGGCGGGATTGTCAAGGGACCTCGTTCGCTTGAAATTCCCGGAGCAGGCAGTTATCTGTACAGTTTATTTTTAAGGTTTGGGATGATAAAGAAATTCGCTTGTGATTATGATGGCGAAAGTTTGTAAATGTGTGCGGCTTTTGCAAAAAATCCTGTATGGGTGCTGATATAGCAAAAAATAACTTATAAAAAACTACAAGTATATAAATTTAATTTTGAAAAGATTATGAAAAAAGCAGAATGTCTTGACATTCTGTTTTTTTTGCCATATAATAAGCAAGCTAATAGTTAGATGGTTAATTAAAAACACAGCGATTATTTCAGCTTTATTTTTAATTAGTTTTATAATTTTCCAACGGAAACAAAGAAAGGAACAAAACGTATGGAGGAAGGAGAAAAACTGAAAAAGCAGGTGGTTCACAATCTGCTGACGGTGGCGCGGATGCACCGAAAGAATGTGGAGAATGCGTTTGCAGATAAAGTTCCCTGCGGAAGCCAGCACCGACTGCTGATGGATATTGCAAAAATGTTAGGTCCCAAGCGGCAGGTGATACTTTCTCAGACAGAGATTGCAAAAAGAATGGAAGTCACTCCTGCAACGGTCGCCTCAGCTTTAAAAAAACTGGAAAAAGGCGGATATATTCGAAGGATGATAAATCAGGAGGACAATCGGTACAATCGTGTAGAAATCACGCAGAAAGGCGAGCAGGTGATCGAGGAGAGCATTCAGATTTTTAATGAACTGGATCAGCAGATGCTCGGCGGATTGACGGAGGAAGAACTTAATGTGTTAAATGGATATCTGCTTCGTATAAAACAGACAGGAAAGTAATTGCCTGAATTGAATTTTCAAAGTATGTATGCTGGGAGTTAAAAAAGTTAAAGTTTTACTGCAAAAGTTCCCTTAATTAAAATGCCGTGTGCGCGGCGGAATGGAGGAAAAAAATGAAGGGCTATTTCAAGTATATCAAGCCGTATCTGCTGTACTTTATCGTCGGTCCGATTTTGATGCTGACGGAAGTGGCAGGCGAAGTATTTTTGCCGAAATTTATGCAGATGTCGATTGATAATGGAATTAAGGCTGAGCCACAAAGTACAGGTTATGTGCTTGCGATGGGCGGACTGATGATACTGACGGCGTTTATTATGATGGCAGGAGGCGTCGGAGGAAATTTCTTTGCGGTCAAGGCATCCGCAAATTTCGCGGCCGACCTGCGAAAAGATGTCTATGGAAAAGTGCAGGAGTTTTCTTTTAAAAATATTGATACATTCAGTACAGGCTCGCTTGTAACCCGACTGACAAACGATATTACCCAGCTGCAAAATATGCTTCGCATGTGTCTTGTCATGCTGCTTCGGGCGCCTGGAATGCTGATCGGCGGAATTATTATGGCGTTTTCTTACAACGCTGGGCTTGCGTGGATTATTATTGCGATTATTCCGCTGCTTGGGATTGTCGTCGGAGTTATGATTAAAATTGCGTTTCCAAGGTTTGGAATTATGCAGGAAAAGATAGATAAACTGAATTCTACAGTTCAGGAAAGTTTGACCAATGTAAGAGTAATCAAGTCGTTTGTCCGCAGAGATTTTGAAGAGCAGCGGTTTGGAAATGCAAATATGGATTTAAAGCAGAACAGTATGGCAGCGATGAAAATTATGATTTTGACCATGCCGTTTATGACATTGCTTATGAATGTAGCAACACTGCTTGTTGTCGGCGTTGCAGGACGCCAGATTGTGGTGGGCAAAATGACAATAGGAACGCTCAGTGCATTCACTACCTATATTGTACAGATTTTGATGTCATTTATGATGCTTGCAATGATTATTTTACAATCCTCGCGCGCACTTGCCTCATCCAGACGTATCCGTGAAGTACTTGATACAAATATTGATTTGGATGATAAGAACGCGGCAAAAAAGAACGCTGTCGTTACGGACGGAAAGATAGAATTTCGCAATGTATCTTTTAAATACTATCTTGACCGCGCAGAAACCGTGTTGGAACATATCAATTTTTCCGTGGAACCAGGTGAGACCGTCGGCATTATTGGCTCGACAGGTTCCGGCAAGACAAGTCTTGTCCAGCTGATTCCAAGATTGTACGATGCGACAGAAGGAGAGGTTCTTATCGATGGGATCAATGTGAAGGATTATTCTTTAAAGCATCTGCGCGATGGGGTTGGAATGGTGCTTCAGAAAAATGTTTTATTTTCCGGGACAATTGAAGAAAATTTAAAGTGGGGAGATGAAGCAGCCTCCGAGGAAGAAGTCAGAGCGGCGGCGGAAGCAGCGCAGGCAGATTTGTTTGTCCGCTCGTTTACGGACGGTTATCAGACCGAACTTGGGCAGGGCGGCGTCAATGTTTCCGGCGGACAGAAGCAGAGGCTCTGTATTGCAAGAGCACTGTTAAAAAAGCCGAAGATTCTTATTTTGGACGATTCAACCAGCGCGGTAGATACAGCGACGGAAGCAAAAATTCGTGAAAGTTTTTCCGGCAGCTTAAAAGATACAACAAAACTGATTATTGCACAGCGAATCACCTCCGTAGTCGAGGCAGATAAAATTATTGTGCTTGACGACGGAAAAATTGTCGGTATCGGCAGACACGAAGAATTGATGGAGAGCTGTACGGCATACCAGGAAATCTATTATTCCCAGAAGGATAAGGAGGGAGTTGCATGAGCGGGGAAGGAAATAAAAAACCAGGGCATGAAATGCCAGGACCTGGCGGTCCAGGAGGAGGACCTCATGGAAGGAATTTTGGACGTCCGGTTCAGAAGCCAAAAAATGCAAAGGCATCTGTAAAGCGGTTGATGGGATATTTAAGAAAAGATAAATTAAAATTTGTTATTGTATTTTTCTGCGTTGCGCTAAGTTCCTTGTCAAATCTTGCAGGAACGTATATTCTTCGCCCGATTATCAACGGGCTGGGCGACAGTTTTACCGATTACAGCAATGCTGTAGGAGAAGCAGCAAAGTCCGCGGTGGTATCAGATGCGGTCTCAGGGCTTATAAGAAACCTTTTTTTGATGGCTTGCATCTATGGAATTACCGTGATTGCTTCTTATGCCCAGCAGCGCATTATGCTTGGAATCTCGCAGGGAGCATTGTCCGAGATACGAAGCGATCTGTACAAAAAAATGCAGGAATTGCCTGTCCGCTACTACGACACGCACAGTCACGGCGAGTTGATGAGCCGGTATACAAATGATATCGACGCGATTGGAGAAATGTTAAATTCAACGATTGTACAGCTGTTTTCTGGTGCAATTACTGTGATTGGTTCTGTTGTATTGATGTTGTACACCAATGTATGGCTGAGTTTAATTACATTTCTTACACTTCCGGTACTGATGAAGGCAGGAGCGGCGATTGCGAAGCGCAGCAGAACATTTTTTGGCGAGCAGCAGGCGGCTCTTGGCGCAGTGAACGGCTATATTGAAGAAAGTGTGACCGGGCAGAAGGTTGTGAAAGTATTTTGTCATGAGGATATTTGTAAAAAAGAATTTGAAGCACTTGCAGATGAGCTGAGAGAAAAACAGATTCGCGCGCAGTTTTTTGGCGGAATTATGGGACCCGTTATGGGAAATTTAAGCCAGGTCAGCTATTCAATCACGATATGCGCAGGCGGATTGTTATGTATTTTAAAGGGATTTGACGTCGGAGGGCTTACCATTTTCTCCAACTATTCCAAACAATTTTCTAGACCTGTCAATGAAATATCGCAGCAGATGACCAATATTTTTTCCGCGCTTGCAGGAGCCGAGCGCGTATTTGCAGTGATGGATGAACAGCCGGAAGAAGCGGACCAGAAAGATGCGCTTGATTTTGAGAATATCCGCGGCGAAGTTGTTTTGGAGAATGTTACATTCGGTTATAACCCGGATAAAGTGGTGCTGAAAAATATATCGCTCTACGCGAAACCAGGGCAGAAGATTGCGTTTGTCGGTTCGACAGGTGCTGGAAAAACAACAATTACCAATCTGTTAAATCGTTTTTATGATATTAATTCAGGAAAAATTACAATAGACAAACGCAATATTAAAGATTATAAAAAAGATGGTCTGCGCGCTGGAATCGCGATGGTTCTGCAGGATACACACTTATTTACCGGAACAATCCGGGAGAATATCCGCTATGGGCGCTTGGATGCGACCGATGAAGAAGTCGAGGCAGCAGCAAGAACCGCAAGCGCACACTCTTTTATTATGCGTCTGGAAAAAGGATACGATACTGTGATAGAAGGCGACGGCGCAAATTTAAGCCAGGGTCAGAGGCAGCTGTTAAATATTGCGCGGGCGGCAATTTCAAAAGCGCCGATCCTTGTGCTTGATGAGGCGACAAGCTCCGTTGATACAAGAACGGAGCGGCATATTGAACATGGTATGGATCGCCTGATGAAAAACAGAACAACCTTTGTGATCGCACACCGGCTTTCTACCGTGCGCAATGCGAATGCGATTATGGTGTTGGAACATGGCGAGATTATCGAGAGGGGAACCCATGAAGATTTGCTTGCTTTAAAGGGAAGGTATTACAGTTTGCACACAGGCGCAGTGGAGCTGGACTAATCAAAAAATACTGTTCGTTTTCTTTTCTATTCTAATCACGATTTCCAATAAATATAATGTATATAGGGCAGCAGAAAATACTAGATTTTTCGACTGCCCTGTTGTATAATAGGGAAAGCAAGACGTAACAGCAGTGCTGAAATTGCAAAACAGAGGAGCAAAACGCTGGGTTGTAATATGCTGGAAACAATTATAAAATTAGGAGAGTTGGTATGTACAAGATTACAAAAAAGGAATTCCTGGCAGACAATATCTTTCTTATGGATATTGAGGCGCCGCGCGTGGCAAAAAGCTGTTATCCGGGACAGTTCGTCATTGTAAAGATGGACGAGAAAGGGGAGCGCATCCCGCTGACCGTATGCGATTATAACAGAGAAAAAGGGATTGTTACAATTGTTGTCCAGACGATTGGAGCTTCGACAAAAATGATGGCGGAGTACAACGAGGGAGATTATCTTCGTGATTTCACCGGACCGCTTGGATGTAAGTCGGAGCTGATTGACGAGCCGATTGATGAATTGAAAAAGAAAAAGATCCTGTTTGTCGGCGGCGGTCTTGGCACTGCGCCGGTCTATCCGCAGGTTAAGTGGATGAAAGAGCAGGGCGTCGATGTAGACTGTATTATTGGGGCGAGAAATAAGAGCCTGATTATTCTCGAAGAAGAGATGAAGAAAGTGGCGAAGAATACATACGTTGCGACAGACGACGGCTCTTATGGTTTTCATGGCAATGTGAATGATAAGATCAAAGATCTGGTAAATAACGAGGGAAAAAAATACGACCTTGTTGTAGCGATTGGACCGCTGATTATGATGAAGTTTGTGTGCCTGCTTACAAAAGAGCTTGGCATTAAGACGGTTGTCAGCATGAATCCGATTATGGTTGATGGCACTGGTATGTGCGGCGCATGCCGTTTGACCGTCGGCGGCGAGGTGAAATTTGCATGTGTTGACGGACCGGAATTTGACGGGCATCTGGTTAATTTTGACGAGGCAATGAAGAGGCAGCAGATGTACCGCACCGAGGAGGGACGCGCCAAATTGCGTGAGAAGGAAGGCGCGACACATCATGGCGGTTGTGGTCACTGCGGTGATTAAATAATCAAAAAGCAGAAAAAGAAAATCTACCGCACTTTGTGTCTGCGCGCTGCTTGACATAAAGCTGCATACATGCAAAGAGCAGCGCAGAAATGGGGACTGTAATGGAAGTTGACGTGTTAAAAAGAGTGCCTGTCCGGGAGCAAGACCCAAAGGTCAGAGCGACAAACTTTGAGGAAGTATGTCTGGGCTATAATAAAGAAGAAGCGATGGCAGAGGCGACACGCTGCTTAAAATGTAAAAATCCGCAATGTCAGAAAGGCTGTCCGGTCAATATTGATATTCCGTCGTTTATCCGCGAGATCGAAGCAGGAAAGATTGAGGATGCTTACCGGGTGATTAGTATGTATTCTGCACTTCCGGCAATCTGCGGACGTGTCTGCCCGCAGGAGAGTCAGTGCGAGGCGAAATGTGTCCGCGGGATAAAAGGCGAGCCGGTTTCGATTGGAAAGCTGGAGCGATTTACTGCTGACTGGGCAAGGGAGAATGGAGTTCAACCAGAGCCGCCAAAGGAGAAGAAGGGCAAGAAAGTTGCAGTGATTGGCTCCGGTCCGGCGGGACTTACCTGCGCCGGTGATCTGGCAAAAGCAGGGTATGATGTAACGATTTTCGAGGCGCTGCACGAGCCGGGCGGCGTGCTGGTATATGGTATTCCTGAATTCCGTTTGCCGAAACAGGCAGTTGTCGCAGCGGAAATTGAAAATGTAAAAGCGCTTGGCGTGACCATAGAGACAAACGTTGTAATTGGAAAGTCCACAACCATTGACGAGCTGTTGAATGAGGAAGGGTTTGACGCGGTGTTTATCGGTTCTGGCGCGGGACTTCCAAAGTTTATGGGCATTCCGGGAGAAAATGCAAACGGCGTATTTTCTGCAAATGAGTTTTTGACAAGAAATAATTTGATGAAGGCATTTAAAGACGAGTATGATACTCCGATCTTCAAAGGGAAAAAGGTGGCGGTTGTCGGCGGCGGAAATGTTGCGATGGATGCTGCAAGAACCGCATTGCGTCTTGGCGCTGAAGTACATATTGTGTACCGCCGCGGCGAGTCTGAGCTTCCTGCGCGTGTGGAGGAAGTTCATCATGCGAAAGAAGAGGGGATTATCTTTAACCTTCTTACAAATCCAAAGGAAATTCTTGTGGATGAAAACGGCTGGGTATGTGGTATGAAGTGCGTGGAGATGGAGCTTGGCGAGCCGGATGCATCGGGCAGACGCAGACCAGTAGAAAAAGCAGGTTCCGAATTTGAGCTTGAGCTGGATGCTGTGATTATGTCGCTTGGAACAAGCCCGAACCCTCTGATTTCCTCAACAACCAAAGGTCTTGAAATCAACAGCCACAAGTGCATTATCGCGGAGGAAGAAACCGGTATGACTTCAAAGAAGGGCGTATATGCCGGCGGCGATGCCGTGACAGGCGCTGCCACCGTAATTTTGGCGATGGGCGCAGGCAAAGCGGCTGCGAAGGGAATTGATGAATTCCTTTCACATTGATAAAGTTTTTGAATAAGTATAACAAATTGAACAGGAAATTTTTGTCTGTTTACTGTAGCGATTGTATGATATTATAAATGACAAATTTTATATGATTTGTGCATAAGAAACTGCTGCCTCTATTGGTTGGATGCAGCAGTTTCTTAAAGTATTTTATTTACAGTTGATTATTTACTTATGCATTTGTTGTTAAGATGTAGGAAAAGGTCTTGAAACTTATATTTTCTTATGGTATAGTGAAAATAGCAGGGTTAGTGTAAAAATATTATTAGTTAAATTGGAGGTATTTTTCTTGCCAGAATTGAAGGGAAATTATGGGCGAAATTCATATTCAACGATTAGAGAAAGATGTGTCAAAAGAAACTTTTGACTGTGGTAATAATAGTATAAATAATATGATATTTGAATCGTATTATCCGACGTTATTACAACATGCGTATACTTATGAGGTGACAAGTGTTAATGCTTCAAAAGTTATTTTGGGATATTTTATGATTCTTTTTAAAACCTTGCCAATTGAGGAATGCCCTGATGATATATCAGGATATTTTTGTGATTTTGTAAATTCTTGTTGTGCTTTACACATAAAATGTGTTGCAGTTCAAAAGAAATATCAAAATAGAATGATAGGTACAAGTATTGTAAAAACTATTGTAAAACATGTTTTGGATTTAAGTAAAAGGTGGCCTGTTTTGCTTATTACTATTGACGCTTTAAAAGAGAAGATTGAATGGTATAAGAAATTAGGGTTTTTACCGTTTAAAGAAGAAGATATTGATAATATGGAACCAACAATTACTATGTATATTGATTGTATAAGTGATAGAAGTATCGTTAAAAATTATATCGAACAATTATAGGAAGGGGCTTTGGAATGGATAATAAATTAGTTGTTTCAAGGCGTATGCTATATGAAATATTAGATTCTGATTCCGAAAGGACGCATTTAAGAGATGCATTTTTTAATAGAGTAGAGCAGACCGTATCAATATCGGAAGAACAGAATGGTTTTACAGTAAAAATTGATGATCTTGACTTGTCCTTTTTACAAGAGAGCAAAGAAAAAGAAGTTTTAATGATAACTGATACGATATCGTATCCGCATACGTTTAATAAAACAATACAAAGCGTATCAATATTTGAAGAACAAAATGGTTTTACAGTAAAAGTTGATGACCTTGATTTATCCTTTTTGCAAGAGAGCGAAGAAAAAGAAGTTTTAATGATAACCGATACGATGATACCGCAAACTATGTTTTGTCCTCATGTTTCTTATACTGCGGAAATAGATTTGGAGGGAATTTTAAGAAGCAGAATGTATTTAGGAGGGCAGGAGCGCCAATTTAAAGTTAATAGTAAACAGCAAAATGTTGCTGCATAAAAGATAATCAGGAAAGTTGAGGAAATATGAAAAAGAGTATTTATCAGTTCAGCGAGCCTCGTTTGTGTAAATTAGAATTTGATTTGTGTAATGATTTTGTATTGCGGGAAAATACAGAGTGTAATATACAGCTGAAACTGGAAACAAAAATTCAAAAGAAAGATGCTGATGAAGCAGTTGTACTATTACAGGTACTCCTTGAGGGAGATGCTCCCTATAAAATTATAGCAGAAGAATCAGCAAACTTTAAGTGGAATATGGGGGAAGTAGATGAAAGTGATGTAGAAAAATTTTTACAGCAAAATGCTCCTACATTATTGCTGGGTTATATAAGACAGATTATATCTACCGTTACTGCTGCTTCTGGTTATGGTGCTTATAATATACCATTTATCAATTTTATACAGTAAGAGAAAAGTATACGTAAAATATATTTTTTAAAGATTATCTGAGTACTATTTATGATGGATATTTAAAAAAAGAACTTTAATTAATTAAAATTAAAGTTCTTTTTTTGTAAACTTACTATAGAGGATAACAACAAAGTTGTGTGGGGAAAGCCGTCTGAGCTATTTAAATAATAAATTATGTCAATTTTTACTGAAATTTAATGTAAAAGAGAAGAAAAAGTATTTTTATTACGAAAAATTGTAGAATTTGCTTGAAGCTTCTTTGTATTTGTGATATGCTGGAAACGAAATTTTTTGTTTCGATTTTTAGATTGGATTTAGCGGCTTTATTATAATATAAAATATTTTACAAAAATATGGAAAATGTGTTTTAGGAATTTTTGTTGTATAAAGCGGTAATCCTTATAAATATCTAGATGAAATATATCTGAAAATTTATTTGATCTAAAAACCTAATAATTATATATATTAAATTATAGAGAGGAAGTTCAAGTATGAACTATGACGAGGGAAGAGACAACTTGGCAAGGTGGTTCGTTTTCCTGGCAGGTTTATTGATCATTGCTTTTACAGCATTTGATCTTTTTCATTTTCTTCCGGCTGTGTCGGATGCATTTAAGCTTGCAGGAATTGTATTATGCTTCCTGTTTACTGTGGTGATCGTTTGTTTGAGAGGGGCGGATTTTGACCGTGTTGTTTTGATGGTTTCCTTGTTTTTTGCTATAATCGCGGACGCGCTTTTATTGTTTACGCCGTTTTACTTTTGGGGAGTGTTAATATTCTGCATTGTGCAGGAGCTTCAGAGCGTGCGTATATTTTCGATCCGGCGTTCGGTGGTTCGGATGGACGGCAGAATATCCGCTTCTTACCGAAGTTACAAAGTACGTAATTATGTTTTGCTTTTAAATCTGATTCAGCTTCTATTTGCTGCTGTTCCAGTGGCAATATCGTTTTTTGTGGATATCCCGCAAGTGGAGTTAATCAGTGTCAGCGTGTTTTATATTGTGGGATTTATCGGCAACTTAATACCGCTTGGAACAATCAGCCGTGATGTCAGGCTGCTGGATGATATGCTTCCGCTGCGCCTTTATTTTATCGGAATGCTGCTTTACTTTATCTGTGACATTCTCCTTGGCGTTTTTCGGATACCAGAATACTTGCCGGTATTGCCGCAGTTAAAAGATGGAATACAGTATGCTTTGCTTGTAATATGGCCGCTGTATTTGGCAGGGATGGTCTGCATCGCACTTGGCGGGCTGAGAAGCCAGAGATTTTATTCTTGACTGGTGTGATAGAAATATAAAAAACAGAGTTTTTCAATAGAATTATCTGTAATAATTTTATTGAGATTGTTAGAGCGTATTTGAAAATGAAAAATTGCACAAAATCAAAAGAAAAAATCTATAAAACAAAAAATTGGAGTTTCATTTTTTTATCATTCCTTGTACTTTTCGGCATATTGATCAACGACATGGAATTTTCAAACGCGCTTTAGAGTATATTTGAAAATTCAATATGGTATAAATTTACAAATTACGCTGAAAGAAAAATAGGAAAGTATCGTTGTATTTTGGAGCGTTTTATGCAAAAAATTGTCTGGAATACCGAATGATTTTCAAACATTGGCAGTTAAGTGTAAGAGATATTGTAAAGCGTTTTGAGGGGAAAAATTAGGTTGTTTGATCGTACAAAGTAAAATTTATGCTGCGTGAGGAAAGGAAAAATATGATATATCAAGTAGAACCATCAAAAGAAATTGCAGCATTTTTTGACGGGTGGGAAGAAACCATGATCTATTCCTGTCTGCAAGGCATTATGGGCAGTTTGATTGCAGATAACCCAGACAAGCCGACGGCGGCGATGGCTTGTCTGGCAGATTTTTGTTTTTTGGCAGGAAAACCAAACGAGGAACTTATTTTATCAATATTAGAGATATGTGATAGAAATTATCTTTATATTGTTCCACAAAATAATGAGTGGGGCAGAATGATAGAGCAATGTTATGGCATAAATGCAAAAAAACAGATTCGATATGCATTTAAGAAAGAACCTGATGTTTTTGATCCTGCTTATTTAAAACGTTTGGCAGATTCTCTGCCGGACGGATATACGATGCGTTTCATGGATGAAGAGTGGTTTTGTAAGTGCCAGCAATATGAATGGAGCAGAGATTTTGTCTTCCAGTACGAGAATTATGCACTCTATCAAAAATATGGATTAGGTGTTATTGCGCTTTTTGGGGAAGAGCTGACAGCAGGAGCATCTTCGTATACAAGTTACCAAAACGGGATTGAAATTGAAATTGCTACACAAAAAACACATCGAAGAAAGGGGCTTGCGACTGCTTGCGGAGCAAAGCTAATTTTGGAATGTCAAAAGCGCGGCTGGTATCCAAGCTGGGATGCGTGTAATTTATGGTCAGCGGCATTGGCAAAAAAGTTGGGATACCATTTTGACTATGAATATATTGTTTACGAAATTACAAAATAGAATATTAGATAAAAATATTTGTATTTAATAATGTAACTGGTACGAATACAAAAGGCAGAAATTTTTTCTTTACAAAATAAAATATATAGTGTATAATGTATAAGGTCAAGGGAAAGCATGAAAATTTAGATATGTTTTTGAAATCATTCTGCCTTGTTGTAAAGTTTGTAGATTAAGAGAACAAAGTGTGCATCTGTAGCTCAGCTGGATAGAGCAATGGCTTCCGAAGCCAGAGGTCGTAGGTTCGAATCCTATCAGGTGCATTTTTTGTATCATAAGAATGCATAGTTGATGATACAAAAAAAATATAAAAATGCAACTATATTTTTTAAAATAGTTTTTTTGCTGTATAATTTAAATAGATATAAAAAAGAAAGTGCAGGATAGATTTTGCACTGCATAAATTAAAAAACTTTACGGATAAAGGTATTTTTTCGTTTATTCAAATATCTAAAAAGAACTGCTGTTTTATGGGTGACATTTTTAAAATAATGGGGGTATACCCCCATGCAGGCGAGTAGGGGGAGGAAAGAGATCTCTACTCGATTTTTCTTTTATTGAGTATGCATAAATGCTCTATGACAGATAAAATCCAGTTTTCCCAAGATAAACGAATTTCCCAGCTTTTGGCACAGCAGAAGAAACATGTATCCAGTTGTGATTAAGTTGCATCTGTCTTGATGGTGCAGGAATGAGAGCTTATCGATGAGAATAAAACATTTTAAGGTTACAATGTATTCGACTCTTCTTGTGATAGGGATTGGCATGGTGATATATCCAATTGATCTTTCCAAGAAAGAAGAAACCCCAGCGAATGCAAAAAATTCAATATCAGAAACGGAAAATTTGGGTTTTTTCTTGCCTGAAGTGCCGCCGATTCCAGCGCCGGCAACCCCGACTCCAACGCCAATCTTAACACCAACCCCAACCCCGACACTTACTCCAAAAGAAAATACATTGATGGAAAAAGTGCCGTCGGAGATTGAGCAGTTGATCAACGATTATTTTGCTGCCGTTTTGGAAGATTCTTTTGATAACTATCGCAAGTTAATCTATAATACAGAATATATCAATGAAGAACTGACAAGAAAACGTGTTGAGTATATTGTGAATTACCACAATATTCGCTGTTACGCAAAACGCGGAGTTGGGCAGATCGATTATATTGTGTATGTGATGAATGATGTTGAAATTGCGACAATTGATACCTATGCGCCGTCAATGGAACAGTTTTTTATCAAGTACGACAAAAACAAAAATCCAAAAATTTTCTTGGCAGGAGATATGCTTACATCGGACGAGGAGGCATATTTTAATGAATTGAACAGTCTGCCGGATGTGTCGGAACTGGTTGCCGAAGTGACAGAACAGCTGAATGCGGCGATGGAAGAAGATGCAGAATTAAAGAACTTTATAAAAAAATTATCAGGCAATTAAAAAATATTTATATTATAACAAGAACAGTTATTTTAAAATTTCTTTATAAAAAACTCTATTATAAAATATCTATTGTCAATACGAAAAATGCAGACAGAATATAATAATTATAGTTTTATGAAAGCGTGGCTGGAGATAATCTTTATCACAGCCGCGCTTTATTTCTATGCAAAAGCTCACAAAAAATTCCTTCTGCGCAATACACCTTGTATTTTTCGGCATATTAGTCAATGACATGAAATTTTCAACAAATCTGCACATAAAACGATGATGATTTTGTTTTCTGGGTCGTTACTTTTGTTTGCTACAGGTGATTTTATTTTGAATGTTCGCTGTAGTACTAGAACTTCTTTAGAATTCGAAAAAGTTCTTTTATAAAAGTAAAAAATAATATAAATACAAAGAAATTTATTATAAAACCTTTAAAAAAAATTTAATGAACATGTTCAAATAAGGGTTGACAAAGAAGTATATTGTGAATATAATATAAATGAACATGTTCATAAAATAGGAAAGGAGGAATTGGATGAGAAAAAAAGATGAGAATTTACGCAGTACACTGTTGGATTTATCAAGAGAAATTGCAGATACCGAAGGAATAGGAGCTATCAATATTCGTTCCATTGCTCAAAAAGCTGGCGTAGCAACTGGAACAGTATATAACTACTTTGCAAATAAAGACGAGATTCTCCTTGCTTTAACAGAAGAATATTGGAAACAAACATTGCATGATATGGAAATGAAAATTACTGCGGATTCTTTTTGTGAACAGCTGCAGCAAGTGTTTGATTTTTTAAAAGAACAAATCAAGCAATCCGCAGGGAAACTTATGAACAGTCTTGGAAATATAGAAACTTTAGGGCAGGCGCGTATGGCGTCGATGCAATCAACCTTAGAAGCATCATTTATTCGGCGTATGGAGAAAGATAACAACATTCGCAGCGATCTTTGGAATGAGACATTTACAAAAGAACAATTTGTGCGCTTTATTATGATGAATATAATAATGTTGTTAAGAAGGGGAGTACCAGATATTGATTTTTTTATCGTTATTATCAAACGTATAATATATTAAGAAAAATAAACGGATGAAGAAGGAACAAAAAGAAATTTTTTAATATTATTTTTTATTATCGAGTATAAAATAAGGAGAAATTTTATGCCGCAAGCAATTGGAGAAACTGTTTTTGACGTATTGTACCTTAGTTTTGTGCTGGTCATAGGTCTTACAATATTTATAAAAGGAAAGGATTCGCTGGTAAAAAAAGCCGGATTGATGGCGGTACTGCTTGGAGCTGGAGATTCTTTTCATCTTGTTCCGCGCTGTTATGCTCTTTGGACTACAGGCCTAAAGGAAAATGCAGCCGCGCTTGGAATCGGAAAATTTATTACATCAATTACAATGACAATTTTTTATCTGATTTTATATTATATTTGGCGTGACCAGTATCAAATCAAAGACCGAAAAAATGTGACAGCAGCAATGTGGACTTTAGCGATATTACGTGTAGGTCTTTGCTTTCTTCCGCAAAATAAGTGGCTTACATACCGGCAGCCGCTTTTGTTTGGAGTGCTTCGCAATATACCTTTTGCAATTATGGGAGTGATAATGATTGTTATTTTTGCACAGGAAATTAAAAAAGCGAAGGATCCTGTATTTCGATTTATGCCTTTGGCAGTTACACTTTCCTTTGGGTTTTATCTGCCAGTGGTTCTTTTTTGTGGGATTGCTCCGGCAATTGGAGTACTTATGATTCCAAAAACAATGGCTTATGTATGGATTGTGTGGATGGGATGGCAGCTTCATAGACAATCGAAAAAAGGTAGAAGAACCTGTGGCGTGTTTGAAAATGAAATTAAAAATGGTAATAGATTATTCGAATAGGAGATATGTACAATGGTAAAACGTTATGCAAATTTAGCTTTGATATATGCAGTAATTGCTATGATTTTTGGAGTATTTTACAGGGAATTTACAAAGTTTAATGACTTTTCTGGTCAGACCAATTTATCCATAATACATACGCACTATTTTTTATTGGGGATGTTCTTTTTTCTTATATTGATGCTGATAGAAAAAGTATTTTCTTTTTCAGAAAAAGGCATTGGCAAAGTTTTGACTGCTTATCAGCTTGGATTAAATATAACAGGATGCGGCTTTCTTTTTCGGGGACTGACGCAGGTCTTGGGAACAGAATTAAGCAGAGGGATGGATGCATCAATTTCCGGCATATCTGGAATTGGACATATTTTAATGGGTGTCTGCATTGTGTTATTGTTATTGAAAATCAAAAAAAGTGTGGTTTAAAAATACAGATAAAAAATAATTAGGTTGTTGTAAAATTAGTATCAATAAATGAAAATTCAGGAGAAATGATTTTGCTAAGTTTTGGATGGCTGAAAGGAGATTATACTGCTTTCAGCCATTTTCATGTATCATAAATAAAATAATTTGTTTTTATGTATGGCAATGCGCAGCAAAAACATTTTTCAATAATGGTTGAAATTTATCATGGTTACTAATTGTGATTGTTATAGAAATTCGATGGATTATTGGTGGTTTTATGATTAAAAATTTTTGTTTTTTACGCGCGACAGGATGCGGCAAAATATAGTTTTAAAAATTTATTTTATATAGTTTGATTATTTATATAGAAATATAATCAATCCTTAGAAAAAAGTTTTTGAATTGTTTCTTGAACATTGCTGGAGAAATAACAACAGTCCGAAAGAATTTCTTCCTCCGGCACCTGAGTGAGATTGATCTCTCGAATCATATCGTTTAGTTCTTCAGGCTCGACAGAGTCTCTGACCGGAAGCAGCAGAACTTCATGTATACTGGATGGAAGGATATAATATTTTGACTGAAAATATTCTTCTAACTTTTCAATTAATCCTGGATACATCAAGCAGCCAGCTCCATTGATACCATCTTGATTTGTCAATACATAGAGATTGCCATTTGTATGAACAGCCTGTTCTAAAGGCAGTTGCTCTGCGGTTTTACTTAAAGAAAAACTTTCCAGTACTTCTTCGATGGAATTAAGTTTTGGCGGAAAAAGACGCATGGTGTTAGTCAGTGCAAGTTGATAAAGTTTTTCCAAAGACAGATTATCGATAACATCTGCAAGGGTATCATAATGTTTTGATGTAAAATGAATTGTTCCAATGCCATCTTCCTTTTGATATACAAGAATTTGAAATGTTACAACAAGATTTAAAAAACGAATATGCGGCATGTCGTCAAGCACTTCTGCATTTTTTGCATAATTGACAATACGAAAAATCAGTTTTTCCTGAATTGCTTTTGGGGAAAGCTCAAACTGGTCTAGTTTTGGATCTTCGTTTTCTTTCACCCCTTCTTTGTAGGTATAAAGGACTTGGCGGATAATATCGCTCAAACACATACCCTCACAGTACTTTTGGTAATAATCCTCAAGATAAATAGCAGGTGCAATTGTTTCTTCCTGATGCCGGATCAATATTCCTCTTTTTGTAACGCCGTTGTTTCGTGTATTGGCGATTGCCCGTGTTTCATAAGTGCCGCCTAGTTCCTTGATCAGACCATCCGACAGATCGTTAATAAAGTTTGTGTATAATAGTATTTTTGTAGTTTGTTTCATAATTCCTCCATTTTAAATTTTATAGTAGAAAATTTTTTATTATTTAGTTACATCCATCCTATGATTTTTATACATAGAAAGTTAATATAAAATATGATTCTGAATGCTTTGTAAGTTTTTCAAACTTTATGATTTAACAAATGAATTCTGGATAAAGATTGCCATTTCTGGAAATAACGCATTAAAAAAATTTATTTGAACTGCTTTTAGAAGATCTCCAAGTAAAGGCAAAACTTGTAAATATATATAGAAATTAAGAGGGTAGAAGAATGTTTTTAGAGCAAAGCTTGAGAAAAAAATGAAATAAAAGAAAAATATAGAGAAAATAGATGGGTAATATTATAGCAGTTTTTTTTAAATAGGACAAGAAAATATACATTATAGATCTATAAAAAAAACATATCATATTTTGGCAGAGTTGCATAAAAATTAAATTTATTTGAATATAGGGTTTATTATAAAAACAATTTATTATATGAAATAAAATTCTGTTATTCCCGATTTGGTTCTTTCTTAAATAGCAATATTTATTATTGAGTATGATTCTATATTTTTTGGGGTATATAATTTATTTATTATTGTAAATTTTAGAGGATAATTCTTTATCCTGAATTATTCACGGCTGCGCCGTGAAAGTGGCTGAAAGCCACGTGGTT
>CAMUAR010000034.1 GCA_947086895.1 uncultured Lachnospiraceae bacterium
TTGCCGAATGTGGCGGGAAGCCCCCGCCTCTATAGGTGGGGGAGGATGTCACTTTCCCAGTTATAATAGATCAATCCACTTCAAACTCAAAAAATACTTTGATATCACAATAATCTATACAGAAACGAGGAATTTAAAATGTTATTTTTACATTATCCTAAATGCACAACCTGCAGGAAAGCTGCTGCATGGCTGAAAGAAAAGGGAATTTCCTGCGAGAGCAGAGATATTAAAACGAACAATCCAACAGCACAGGAATTAAAAACATGGATTGCAAAAAGCGGGCTTCCAATTCGAAAATTTTTTAATACCAGCGGGCTGCTCTACCGCGAGATGAATTTAAAAGATAAGTTAGCTGGTATGACCGACGAAGAAATGATTCAGACTTTAGCGTCCGACGGTATGCTGGTAAAACGCCCTCTGCTTGTCGGAGATGATTTTGTGTGCGTTGGTTTTCAGGAAGCCCAGTGGGAAAAACAGATATAAACGAAGAAAAACAACCTTCAAAAAACTATTGACATCTTTATGCGATGGTGATATAATACATGAAAATTTAATACTTCAAACCGTTGAAGCGGAAGTAACGGCAATCATGCCTTTACAGAGAGCCTGAGATGCTGAAAATCAGGTAAGAAACAAGTTGTCAAATGGACCGCTGAGGGCGCAGTCAAATGTAATATTTTATCAGAGATGATTTAAAGAAAAGATTTATATAAAAGTTTGCACAAAAAGATAAACATATTATAAAACTGATCTATTTTGGGTAAATCATTTTATAGAATATAAATCTTTATTACAGAGTATTCTGCGACGCTGCAGGCAAGCGTATAAATGCCGGGGATATGTTAGTATCCTGCTGAGCGCATGGGTTATATCATGAATCAAGGTGGCACCGCGGATAGTGTCGTACTGTATCAGTATCTATTCGTCCTTGACAGAGAGTATATTTCTGTCAAGGACGTTTTTTATGCATACAGCGCTGCAAATCCTGCAAAGCAAAATTTGATACTATGCATAGATAACTTTACAGAAATTCCACTCAATGATTTTTTTCACTTAAAGGAGGGGATTTATGTCATTGGCAAAACGCTGGCGCCCTTGGGCGTTGATTCAAAAATTATTATAAAAAACAAAATATCAAAATCGATTTCACTGAAATTCCACGGAAGTAATTACTGTGAAAAATAATGCGGATGCACTTATTTTTCGCATGGCTGTTTGTGCCGAGAACGTCACAAATCAGCCCTGATCTGACAATAGAAAGCTGCGAATGCAGTTTCTATTGCGGTTTCCCGAACATAGACGTTCTCAGAATGGAGAATTATTATGAAAGACGAAAAAATTCCTTACAAAATATATCTCAATGAAAATGAAATGCCGAAGGCATGGTATAATATGCGCGCTGATATGAAACAGAAACCGGCTCCGCTTCTAAACCCTGACACCCATCAGCCGATGAAAGCCGATGAACTTTCCGGGGTTTTCTGCAAAGAATTGGTCGCACAGGAATTGGATACCGACACTGCATTTTTTGAGATTCCAGAAGAAATCCGCAATTTTTATAAAATGTACCGTCCGTCGCCGCTGGTTCGTGCCTACTGTCTGGAAGAAAAGCTCAATACGCCTGCAAAGATTTATTATAAGTTTGAGGGCAACAACACAAGCGGCAGCCACAAATTAAATTCTGCGATCGCTCAGGCTTATTATGCCAAAAAGCAAGGGCTAAAAGGTGTAACTACCGAGACAGGAGCTGGTCAATGGGGTACTGCCCTGTCTATGGCATGTTCGTACTTTGGTCTTGACTGCAAAGTATATATGGTAAAATGTTCTTATGAACAAAAACCTTTCCGCCGTGAAGTAATGCGTACCTACGGCGCCTCGGTAACTCCGTCGCCGTCCATGGAAACCAAAGTGGGCAGAAAAATTCTTGCGGAACACCCAGGTACTACGGGAAGTTTAGGGTGCGCTATTTCCGAAGCGGTGGAAACAGCCGTGGCGAGTGACGGCTACCGCTATGTGTTGGGCAGCGTATTGAATCAGGTACTTCTTCATCAGACAATTATCGGTCTGGAAACAAAAACAGCGATGGAGAAATATCATATCAAACCGGATATGATTATCGGCTGCGCCGGCGGCGGTTCCAATCTTGGCGGTCTGATTGCGCCATTTATGGGAGAAAAACTCCGCGGGGAAGCGGACTACCGCATTATCGCCGTTGAACCGG
Source organism: uncultured Lachnospiraceae bacterium (assembly GCA_947086895.1). GTDB lineage: Bacteria > Bacillota > Clostridia > Lachnospirales > Lachnospiraceae > RGIG4057. Next base: position 2,225 of record CAMUAR010000034.1, read on the forward strand.
CATCTTGCCCAAGTTTTACCAGAGGGGTGTATGCTTATGATTTCTGTGATACAGGAATGGTCTGCCCGCTTTCCAAAATGTACACGTTAGGCAGCGGTTTTATCCCTTCCGCCAATCACGCGGGCGGTCTGCGCTATCATGGCATGAGTTCTACGCTGTCCGAACTGTATCATCAGGGATTGATGGATGCAATCAGTGTAAAGCAGACGGAAGTATTTGAAGCAGCAGAATACTTTGCAAGAGTGGAGGGTATTTTACCTGCACCGGAAAGTTCTCATGCGATCCGTGTTGCGATTGATGAAGCAGTAAAGTGCAGGGAAACTGGCGAGGAAAAAACCATTCTTTTCGGTCTTACTGGCACAGGCTATTTTGATATGTTTGCTTATGAAAAATTCCACAATGGTGAAATGAACGATTACATTCCTACAGAAGAAGAACTTGCCGCTTGCCGCAATAAACTTCCGCAAATAAAATAAAAGATACTTTGGTATCGTAATGCAGATCTGCAAAGCGGGTCGTTGATTTTTCTATACATGAAACAGGCAAGTAAAGCAGAACGCTAAAAAGGGCTGCGGCAAAGTTTTTAAACTGCCTGCAATGTTTCTCGGAATCAAAAGAAATTTGACACTTCCAATTTCTTTTATCGGAGGCTTTATGGCAGCGCTTGGCAAAGAGATATAAAAACTATCGTTTAACAACGAATTGTCGCAGTTACTTTTCCGCCTTTTTCTCCATTTTCAATAATAAGCTCGCCGCCGCACTTTTCACAAAGAGTACGGCAAATATAAAGACCAAGACCAAAATGAATTTTATCCGGTTCTTTTTCATCCCGGAAAAAAGGTTCTGCGGCTTTTGCAATCGTTTCCTGGCAAAAGCCGTCCCCATCGTCGCTGACTGTAAGTTTCAGCATCTGTCCATCAACCATACATTGGGCAGTTATTTTATTTTTTGCATAATGAGATGCATTTGCAACTAAATTCTCATAAATCTGAAAGAAAATTTCGATATCCATATATATTTTTTCTTCTGTTTTATCCTTCCACTGTAATGAAAATTGTTTTTCCCCGCAGAGAAACTTCCCGGTTTCCAGCAAATTATGCTTAAGTTCTAAAGCAGAAATATAACTAGGGTTTGGAACAATATCCTCCAGTTTTTGTACAGAATTCATCTTTCTTGTATAATGTTCCAGACGCGCTACTTGACCGTTCATCATCCCCAATACTTCCAACAACTTTTGTTCCGAAACCCTGCCGCTTGGAATATATTTTTCAAGAAAATCCGTGTAGCCGCGCAGTACGGTAAGCGGTGTTCTCAGATCGTGAGAAAACGCGGAATTTAACCGTTTCCGCTCTTCCAGCGAACGCCACATCTCCCGGTTATTTTCGTAAAGTGTCTGCCGCATTTCATCAAATGCCATACAGAGCATTCCCATCTCATTTGGCTTTTCATAATGTATCTCAAAATCAAGCTGATTATCTGCAATCTTCTTTGAGGCGGTAAGCAGAAGTTCAATTGGCTTTTTTAACTCGCGCCCATAAAAAATTTTTCCTGCAACAATAACACAAAAAAAGATCCATATTGGAATAATAATAATTTGTGAATTTGTAATCAACTCAAAAATAAGTTCCTGTTTTTTGTATGCTTTTTGAAACCTCTGTCCTTTATAAATTCCTTTTTCCACAACAGGTATGAAATCACGATCTTGTTCAATAAATTCTTCCGATATTGTCTCATCCTTATTTTTATCGAAAGTATTTTCAACACTGCCGCTTAGCTCTTTATTTATCCTTCCTTCTTCGTTTTCTTCTTCAAACCAGATATGGTACTCATAACAATAATCTGGCAGAAGCCGTGCATTGTTTATATCCAAATACCAATCTTGTAAGTTATTTACAATATTTCCGATGATCGCGCTTCCTGTAAAAGATATAACAACACACAATGTCATATAAATTACAAATCTCCATTTTAGTTTTGAAAAACGCTTTTGTATTTTACTGGATCTATCACAATTCAACGATTTTTTTATTTCAGAATCATCACAATACATACGATACGAATTGAAAAATTTTTTTATTTTACCCATTTATACCCCATTCCCCACACTGTTTCAAGATGATATTCTTCATTGTATTTTGCAAGCTTTGTGCGAATCCTGCGAATATGTTCTCCGATTACCTGGCTGTCCCCTTCCGCGTCAAACCCCCAAATTTTTTCATAGATTCGCTCCTTGTCAAAAACCTGTCCGCAATTTAAGGAAAGCAGCTCAACAATCTGATATTCTTTTTTCGCAAGACCCAAATCCAACCCTGCTGCCAAAACTGCTTTCGCAGAATAATCAACGGCTAAATTTCCAAAAAAACGCACATTTATCTGTGTTTTTTCCCGGTGATCACGCCGAATATGCGCCGCTACTCTCGCGCCAAGTTCCTCAATCGAAAACGGCTTAATCATATAATCGTCCCCTCCTGCGGCAAACCCCCGAATTTTATCGCTGTCCTCAATCCGAGCCGTCAAAAATAAAATCGGACAGGAAACATAATCCCGGATTGCCTGGCATACAGACAGACCATCCCCATCCGGCATATTGACATCAAGAAGAATCAAATCTGGATTTTGTGCAGCTTTGTCGATTGCCTCTTTGCCGCTGTACGCAGTAATTACCAGATATCCATTTATTTCAAAATAATCTTTCAGCAGACTGACAACATCTCTCTCATCATCCACAACAAGTATTTTATACATAATAAAAATCCCTTTCTTTTCCCTTTTCTTTCATTACAAAATTAGAGCGTATTTGAAAAATCTCCAAAAACAGCAAAAACTTTTTCACCGTAAAACTTAAAATATTTTTCTTTTATATTATCAAATTAAGTTTAACATTTAAATTTCAAATTTTTATCAACTTCTGTAATTATATATCAGTTTACAAATTTTTCAAACAAAGGATAACCTATTTTACATCAGACTTATTCCTGGAGGATATAGTATCCGAAGCGAAGATGAGACGATTAGCATTCCATTATTAGCTAAATAGGATCTATGTGAAGGTTTTTGTTCGCCAAACTCAGGTATGCAAGGCAGTCGCGCTATCGAAAAAATGAGAACATTAAAAAGACTGAACCAAGACTTTGATTCGGCACAAAGAACTCTCTTCGATTTAAAAATATTCGCTGAGATTTTGAATCAGATCAATAAGCTGGAAAAACCGGAATTGTTAGAGCTGATTAAATACTTTATTTGCACAGCAAAGGCTATCCGCACTGAGAGAATATCAATGAATCAAGCATTGCAAGCTGAAACAGATGCCACATTCGATCTTCTTTCTTTTTTGGGAAATACCGCAGATCCAGAGTTCACTAAATGCGTAACTGCCGCTTGTTTAAATGTACTTTATCGAAATGACGGTCTCTTGATTCGCGGTGTTGATGATTTCAAAACCGCCTCAGATGCAAGAGCAAAAAAGCCAGGCGATATTACCTTAGAAAAAGATTTTTCCCCAGTTATTGCTGTGGAAGTGAAAGACAAAACACAACATATTGATTGGAACAACATAGAACGAGCGAAACGAATTATAACCAATCACCCGGATCTGAGCAGTTTTCTGTTTGTATTGGAAAATCGAAGTGCTGCAACAAATAGTTTAATCCATGAAATGGTCACATCGCCACAGCTGATGATTGGCAGCGGAAAAAAGATTGTGGTTATGTCATTGCATCTTTTGTATCGTATGGCACTGGCAGTTTCGAGTGAAAATGAGATTATCAATATTACTGGTACGTATTTATCTATGGCTCCAGCCGTTAAACCAGAAACAAAAGCTGCATGGCTAAAACAACGATAACAAAAAAGTCACTTTGTGATTTGCAAGGTGACTCTTTTGTTTTAACTTTTAGTCCCAAGGAGTTGTATCTTTCCAATTATTTGGAAGTGTAAATGGATAGCAGATACGAGAATGTTCAAGAGGCACAGTACGATTTGTTGTATTTGTTCGCACATCAAATCCATAATCTCTCATCGTCTTGAAATATTCTTCATAGTCATTCAAAATAAGCGGGAAATCTTCAAATTTCAAAATTTTTGTATGATATTGATCTTGTAAAGCAATTTCTTGAAACCTCAAAGAGTTTGTTTGCCTATTTGCCTTGAACTTAATGATAAATTTGGGATAAGGTTCTGTGAAATGACCATATAATGGCATCAGTGAATCATAAGTTGTATATTCTCGGACAGCACGATGAATCTCATCCCACATAAGGGCGGTACACTCTTCCTGCAGATGTTGCCCATAAAAATCTACCGTTATCTGTTTGAGAGCAGTTGTAACTCCACCAAAAAACTGAAGTTCAATGGAAGCTCCAACTTCATTCGCTTTATTTTTATTAATGGATACATTCAACTCTCCATTTTCAAAATCCCAGAAAATTTCCTGACCTTTAAATATACGATGTTTATGCTCTTCAGGGAACTCTGCAATTTTATCAAGATCAAAAATTGTAATTTGAGCTGTGTCAGCTGTTCCCTGTATTTTCTTTTTAGCCTGAGTCTTTTTGGCTCGTTTTCCTTTCAATTTATCAAAAGAAAGGGTTGTACCTGGCTCAATAAGTGGGACTTTGTACTCTTCAAGTCCCTCAATTTGATATCTGAGTGCTTTTCCTATTTGATATGCAACGGGAGGACAAACGGAATTTCCTACTTGTTTTACGCCCTCAGCATAAGTTTGAGGTATTTCATAATCCTTTGGAAATCCCTGTATACGTTTCAATTCATCGATCGTGCATTTTCTGTTATGCCAATGAAATGGTCCATCATATTTTCCCTGATATGCAATAATAGTTTTACATATATCATCAGGATCCATTTTGTACAGAAAATTCGAAAATTTGGATCGCCATGCAAACAATGGTCGTGGATGTCCCATTTCTTCAGTATAAAAACGATAATTTTCGCCAGCTGGGATATCTGGAATCAGATAGCCATATTTACCACCATAAGGAAAAACAACTTCGTTTTCATCAGTTATGTCTGCAATAGTTTCTCTCACTGTAACATAGGGGAGCTTTTCCAGAGAGTCTGGACCATGCGTCGGTCTTGGAAACTTAAATTCAATGTTCAAGTCTTTTCGTATGCCAATTAAAAAAACTCTTTCTCTTTGTTGCGGTACACCAAAATCTGCAGCGTTCAAAACCCTCCAAAAAAGATTGTAGCCAACCTCTTCAAAAGATACACAAATAATCTTGAAGTCCTCGCCTTTTTGGGAAGAAAGGATACCACGAACATTTTCAAAAACAAAGGCTTTGGGCTGAAAATATTTTACATATTGGCAGTAGTACCAAAATAATGTACCTCTAGTATCCTGTGTACCAGCAACGCCGCCTGTACGTCTGCCTGCGGCAGAAAAGCTTTGGCATGGAGGACCTCCTACAATGTAATCAATCTTTTCCCTTGAAAAGTCTTCTGGTGCAGTGAGCATGATGTCAATGGGTTTTACCTCATCCTCCAATATGCCTGTCAAATGTTTATTTGTGTTAATCGTCTTGCAACAATTCTTATCCCATTCCAAAGTATTTGTAAATCGGAAGCCGCTGGGAGCCATACCAACCTCAAAACCACCAATACCTGCAAACAGGCTGAGACATTTTGCTGTGTTTTCTGTGTCACTCATGTTGCTTGTCCTTTCCAGCTGCCGGAATTTTAATGATTTCAACTATATCACTTAATTCACAATCCAATACGGTACAAATTTTCACAAGAATGTCTGTAGTAACATTTTTATTGTGAGAAAGTTTCGCCATAGTCGATTGACTTATATGCGCCAAATCTCTTAGTTCTTTCTTTTTCATATTGCGATCAATCAAGAGTTTCCATAATCTTTTATATGATAAACTCATTCATTCACCTCCTCCACAGAATTTATACTATCATAAAAAATCTCTTTTCGCAATATAAAAATATTCTTTCGCATATTTTTTATATGAAAAAACATATTATTTTGATGTGTTTAACTACGGTGTTATGGCATAATGTATATTCGATAGTGCTGCCACTACGTTCAAACCGATGACCACATTTATAATCAAGAAATCATAAGCATATCGGTTTCTTTATTTCCTTATAAAAATCTACCACGCAGCAAGTACTACGCTGGCCGCCAGACCGGAAACCGTCGCAATCAAAGCCCCCGGCAGAGTCCATCGCGTCTTGCTGACTTTTGCCGCGATAAAATACACTGACATTGTATAAAAAATGGTTTCTGTGCAGGACATAGAAATGGAAGCAATCCTTCCAATAAAAGAATCTGTTCCATATTTTTGGTAAATATCAAGCAACAGCCCTGTTGCAGCTGAAGAAGAAAACATTTTAACTACAGATAGTGGAACCAATTCAACTGGAAAATGAAAAAATTCCGCAGCTGGACGCAGCAGATTCCCAAACGCATCCAACGCGCCCGACGCGCGCAAAATTCCAACTCCCATCATAAGCCCTACAAGAGTCGGCAAAATAGAAACCACCGTGGATAGTCCCTTTTTTGCGCCTTTGACAAATTCATCATACACAGGTATTTTCATCAACAGTCCAAAGCCAATCACATAAAAAAATAAAAGCGGCATAATATAGTCGGATATATATACAAGAAATCCCATAAAACCCCCGGCGGACAGCACACCTATTGGTAATAGATATGCTGTCCGCCGAACGGATATGATTTATTGTCTGTAAAATTATTTGTCTCCAAATGAAATTCCAAGCATTCTTGCACTCTCAATAATATCATCTTCTGGATCGACATACTTTAGTTTTCCTGCTGTATCTGCAAGAGGAATTGCCACTACATCATCGTTGCGCATAACCACCAGTTTCCCGTAATCTTCATTGATTACAAGTTTTGCGCCCATCGCGCCAAGACGGCTGGAAAGCACACGGTCATAAGGACATGGACTGCCGCCGCGCTGTGTATGCCCAGGCACAGTCACACGTACTTCCTGTCCTGTTTTCTCTGTAATCTTCGCTGCAATCTCGTAAGCTGCGGATGGATATTTGGAATTGGCAATCTTTTCTTTTCGCTCTTTCTTTGAAAGTGCAGCGGTCTCCTTGGAAATCGCACCCTCTGCTACCGCGATAATCGAAAAACTCTTGCCTGCCTTCTCGCGCTCACGAAGTGCTTTGCAGATCACCTTGATATCATAAGGAATCTCTGGGATCAAAAGAACATCCGCGCCGCCTGCAATACCAGCATAAAGTGTTACCCAGCCAACCTTATGTCCCATCAGTTCCAAAATAAACACTCTGCCATGAGATTCTGCTGTTGTGTGAATATTGTCAATCGCTTCCGTCGCAATCTCCACTGCACTCTGAAAACCAAATGTAACATCCGTTCCCCAAATATCATTGTCGATTGTCTTTGGCAGACCGATAACATTCAAACCTTCCTCACTCAACATATTGGCTGATTTCAAGGACCCATTACCGCCTAAAACAACAAGACAATCAAGCCCAAGCTTCCGGTAAGTATCCTTCATTGCCTTTACCTTATCAAAGCCATTCTCAACTACCCGCATCTGCTTAAACGGCTGCCTGGAAGTGCCAAGAATTGTGCCGCCGCGCGTCAAGATACCAGAAAAATCCTTCTCGGACATTTTTCTGTAATTGCCGTGCATCAGCCCCTTGTAACCCTCAAGAAAACCATAGATTTCCACTTTGTCCAAGTTGCTGAATAGCCCCTTTGCCACACCGCGCATTGTAGCGTTTAATGCCTGGCAATCGCCGCCGCTTGTCAACATACCAATTTTCTTCATGTCTTTCTACCTCTCTCTTTCTTTTTTTGTAAATCCCAAACAGTAGTGTGAACTATCACCTGCTGCTATGCGCTTTTTTTCCTGCTGCCTTTTTGATTTATCAATATCTTCAAACGCAGACTTCTTTAATCATACTTTGCTTTTTCTTCTTATCTTTTGTTTTTTCTGCAATCCAACTCTACTTTTATTTCTCTCTACTCTTTCTCTTTTTTTAATTTCTGCCTGATTTTCTGTTTGTCCCACAGCGTTTTTTTGGCTCCGCTAATGCCTTTTTGTCCTGTTTTCCGCGTTTATCGGACGCCGCGTTTTTTTCACTGATTTTATTTTTCCTTATTTTCAGTTTCGTGTTTTTCCGACTCCACTAACGCCTTTTTGCCCTGTTTTCCGCGTTTATCGGACGCCGTGTTTTTTTTCACTGATTTTATTTTTTCCTTATTTTCAGTTTCGTGTTTTTCCGGCTCCGCTAATGCCTTTTTGCCCTGTTTTCCATTTTTATCAGATGCAGCTTTTTTCGCTTGTTTATTTAATTTTTTTTGTTCCTTTTCCTTCTTTTGTTTTAATACAGCTTCTGCTGCCTCATAAGCCTGCGAATAAAAATACTCCTGCGAATTAAGAAGATTTTTTCTCGCCTGTCGATGTACATAGGTTCCGTCTGGCTTCATGCGCCGTCCTTTCACATTATCAGCCATCATTTTGGCAAACATCTGGCTAATACGGTGTCTGAGCACATCGGACTCTACCCTCACTGCAACTTCAATGCGGCGCATGGTATTTCTTGTCATAAAATCAGCGGAAGAAATATAGAGTCTCTGACGTTTTCCAACTCCAAACATATATATTCGGGCATGTTCCAAAAACCGCCCCACAATACTGACAATCGTAATATTTTCTGTAAAATCTTTGATGCCAGGATTTAAACAGCAGATTCCGCGCACCACCATCTCAATCTTAACACCCGCCTGCGACGCCTCAATCAGCTTATCAATAATCACGCGGTCTGTCAGAGAATTTAATTTTACGCCAATATATCCCCTCTCGCCGCTCTTTGCAGCATGGATCTCCTCCTCAATCAGCTGAAGCACTCCCTGCTGAAGACCATTTGGAGCAACCATCAAATGTTTTGTCGGTTCACAGATTTCACCCATTGAAAGCGCATTAAATACCATCAATGCTTCAAGACCAATATCCATGGAAGCAGTCATCAAAGAATAATCTGTATATAATGTTGACGTTTTTTCATTGTAATTTCCTGTGCCGATCTGAGTGATATACTGAATTTTTTTCTTTGTTTTGCGTGTAATCAGGCAAAGTTTTGAATGAACTTTCAAGCCGTCCAAACCATAAATAATACGGCAGCCCGCTTCCTCAAGTCTCCTTGACCACTCAATATTATTTTCCTCGTCAAAGCGCGCACGCAATTCAACAAGTACAACAACTTCCTTGCCGTTTTCCGCCGCCTTAATCAGAGCCTCTACAACTTTGCTGTAGCGCGCTACACGGTACAGCGTCATCTTGACTGACACCACCTCCGGATCCTCGCTGGCCTCGTTCAAAAGCCGCAAAAACGGCTGAATGCTCTCATAAGGATAGCTCAACAAAATGTCTTTTTTTACAATCTGATCCATCATTGGCACATCGTCTTTTACCATCGCACTTTTCTGCGGTATTCTCTTTTCGTAAAATAACTCCTGTTTTCTCTTTAGATCATCCTGAAGCCGGAACACAAACGACAAATCAAGCGGCGCTTGTGTATAAAATATCTGTTCCTGTTTTAAATCAAGATGCTCACACAGCTTATCAACCACCTCTTTATCCACTGTGCGGCTTAATTCTGCGCGCACCGCGCAAAGTTTCTTGCGTCGCTTGATCAGCTCCGCCATCGCTTCACGGTAATCCGGCGCTTCCTCCTTCGTGGATATATCGTCAAAAATCAACTCTTCCTCCGTCTCCAAATCAGCATTACGGACAACGCGCAGCAGTGTTTCGGATTTGATTTTATAATGATCAAAAATCTGCGACGCAAAATGAAGAATCAATTCCTCGACCAACAAAAAACGGCTCGAATCCGTTTTTAACTGCACCAATCGCTCAAAAAGCCCATTGCTGCACGGTACAATACCAATTTTATTGCTGCCCTTCGATTCCAGCTCAACAACTGCATAAATCTCTTTATTTCTCAAAAATGGAAACGGCTGGCGTTTTCCTACAACCTGCGGAGAAATCAGAGGTTTTACTTCCGAGTTAAAGTACGCTTCCAGATAAATTTCATCCTCCTCGGACAGATGCGCAAAATCAATTAGTTCTACGCCTCCTTTTTCCTTTAACTGCGCCATCAAGTTAAGATAAACCTGATCCTTTTTTTGACAAAGTTCACGGCTCTCCGCAAGAATGGCAGCAATCTGCTCCTCCGAATTCATCTTTGTTTTATTTTCGCGCAAATCAGGTGAAAATAACATCTGATCATGCAGCGAACCTACCCGCACCATAAAAAATTCATCTAAATTGCTCTGAAAAATTGATGCGAACGTAAGTCTTTCACAGAGCGGAACATCAGGGTCCGCCGCTTCCTCCAAAACTCTTTCATTAAACTTAAGCCAGGACAATTCCCTGTTTGAATAACAGCCAGCCTTCCGATTTTCTTTCTGCTCTTTCGCCATACCCCGGCGCTCCTTTCCTTATAACAAAATAATTTTGTGCGCCGCGCAGATCTTTCTCATCTCCTCCGGCCAAACGCTTGCCTGAACTTCTCCGACATGAGCGCGGTCAAGCAGCAGCATACACAATCGAGACTGTCCAATTCCTCCGCCAATCGTATATGGAAGCTTGCCGGAAAGCAGCATTTTATGATATGGCAGCTCTTTTCGTTCCTCGCACCCTGTCTTTTTCAACTGTTCCGCCAAAGAAACTTCATCTACCCGTATCCCCATGCTGGATACTTCAAGCGCACAGCCAAGAGTCTCATACCAGAACAAAATATCACCGTTCAGCGCCCAATCATCATAGTCCGGCGCGCGCCCATCATGTGGAATACCATCTCCGAGTTTATCTCCAATCTGCATTACAAAAACACAGCCATATTCCTTTGTAATCAAATTTTCGCGTTCCTTTGGTGTTCGATCAGGATATTTTTCCCGCAGTTCTTCTGAAGTAATAAAATAAATATCCTCCGGCAATCGCTTTACAGCCTGAGGGTATTTGTACCACACTTCATGCTCCATATGTTTGATTACCTTAAAAATCTGCTGAACGACAGAACGCAGCGTTTCTGTTGTGCGCTGTTCCTTTGTAATCACTTTTTCCCAATCCCACTGATCAACATAGCAGGAATGCAGATTATCTAACTCCTCATCGCGGCGGATTGCATTCATATTTGTATAAAGCCCCTCGCCCGGCTGAAACCCGTAGCGCGCGAGTGCCATTCTCTTCCATTTTGCAAGCGACTGCACTACTTCCAGAGTATCGCCCGGTATTTCCGCCAAATCAAACGAAACCTTACGCTCCGTTCCATTTAAATCGTCGTTTAATCCCGAATTTTTCTCGACAAACAGCGGCGCGGAAATTCTCTCCAAATTCATCTCTTTTCCAAATTCTTTCTGAAACATGTCACGGATATATTTGATCGCTTCCTGCGTCTCCCGCACAGACAAGCGAGGATCATATCCTTCTGGTAAAATCAATGCCATACATAGCTCCTCCTTTTTTCCAAACCTCTCTTTGCTATTCTGTCTCACTCCCCAAAACAGAATAGAATTGTTACCTATTTTCTGATTATTATAAATACAACCTGCAAGCAGATCATTTTTAAATAAGCAACAAACTTCTTTTCTTAACAAATAGTATAACGTTTTTATAAATATAGTACAAGGAAAATTTTCTCAAATATTAGTAAATATATATTATTTTCCTATTTCTTTTTCTTTATTATATTTTTATTTTATGATAATCGCACTTAAAATCTTAAACAACAAGATATTTTGTCCTCTTGTCGTTTTATCTTATCATTTTTCTTCCACTAAAAGAATATAAAATTCTTGTAGAAAAATCTGCGAACAAAAAATTTTGAATTAATATATTAGAATATACAAAAAACTGAAAATAATTGATATTTTTTATTATATAAAACATGGTACAATAAAAAATAAGCAAAGCAAAACGAGAAGGGAACTTTGAAACAATTTTTCGTTTCTGAACTATACTGAAAGAAACGAAAAAATACAGCGCATCAAGATTTTTAAAGTTTTGTTTTGAGTATTTGGGGGAACATAATACAAGAAAGGATTGGTAAACGATTATGGTAAAACTGACCCCGCCTTTGGGCTGGAATTCATGGAACACGTTTGGGGCTGATATTACGGAGGACTTAATTAAAGAAACCGCAGACTGTATGGCAGAAAGCGGACTGCGCAACGCTGGATATGAATATTTGGTAATTGACGATTGCTGGGCTTTAAGAGAACGCGACGAAAACGACCGTCTTGTGGCTGATCCTGCGAAATTCCCAAATGGAATGAAGGCATTGGCAGATTATGTACATAGCAAAGGTTTAAAATTCGGTATGTACTCATGTGCGGGCAACCTGACCTGTGCGGGATATCCAGGAAGTTTTGAGCATGAATTTATCGATGCGGACACTTTTGCAAAATGGGAAGTAGATTTTCTAAAATATGACTACTGCTATCACAGCCCGATTATACCAGGGGAATTTCTCTACCGCCGCATGGGGCTTGCACTGGAAAACTGCGGGCGCGATATCCTGTTTTCCGCCTGCTCATGGGGAGCAGATGAAACGCACCAGTGGATTAAAACAACAGCAGCTTCTATGTGGCGTTCCACAGGAGATATTTTTGACAAATGGGATTCTGTAAAAGATCTGGCAAAACAGCAGGCTCGTCTGCTCCCTTATAATGGCGTTGGATGTTTTAACGATATGGATATGCTGATTGTCGGTATGCACGGAAAGGGCAATGTTGGACTTCAGGGCTGCAATGACACTCAGTATCGAACCCATTTTTCTATCTGGGCGTTTATGGGTTCTCCTCTGATGATTGGCTGTGATATCCGGGCAATGATGCAGGAGACAAAAGACGTTCTGACAAACAAAGATCTGCTTGCGATCAATCAGGATCCTGCATGCCGCCAGCCTTATCCGATCAAAGGGATATGGCAGGATACTGTTATGGCTTACGCGAAAAACCTGTCAAATGGAGATATTGCAATCGGTCTGTTTAATTTGGGTGAAGAGAAAGCCGTTTCCCGCTTTAACTTAGATGAACTTAGCCTTCCGCACAGCACAGGAAAAACACTGTCTATGAAAGAAATCTGGACAGGAAAAGAAGCAAGCTGCGCCAATGCAAATGTTATGTGGGAACTTGCGCCTTATGACTGCGCTGTCTTCCGAGCAAAGGTTATAGACAGAGTATGAGCACCTGCAGACAGTGTGGGAAAGAGCTTGAACAAAATGATATCGGTGCCTATAAAAAATTTGTAAACCGCGGAGCGTCCGATTATCTATGCAGAAAATGCCTGGCAGAAAAATTTGATATTCCTTTGGCGTTACTGGAAGAAAAGATTGAACATTTCAAGAGTCAGGGATGTACGTTGTTTGTGTAACAGATCTAGCTGAATTATTTTTACAGCTTTTTCAAAAGTTTGCGTACACATTTTCGAGCGTGTTTGAAAATTAAAAATTGTATAACACAAACACATTCCCTATTTTTTGTTTGAATTTATTGACAAACCATTGGAATTTTTTTGGATATACGGTAATACTAAAATATAAATATATCATACAGGGAATCGCTTCCAGCAATTTATTTGTGTCTATGTCAGAAGCTGATCTCCCTGTATGAATATTTCGTAATTTTGATTGTTCTTAACAGAACAAAGAACCCATCCGTTTACAAGTTTTTCAAAAAGTAATAATACAGCAATAATAAACAAAATAAATATCTATTTTTCATCGTTAAAATATTGAAATTATACCGTTGCCTTATTATATCTCTTTAAAATCGCTTAAAATCAAAAATCTGCAAACTGGTGGAAGAACAGAAAAGAAAGAATATTGCTTACTTATATCACGCCGCATAATCAATATTTCTTCCGCGCAGGCGCAGCGCATCCTGTGCCTTTTGGTTTTTCTGATATGGATTCTTTTCATTGGAATATTTGATCGCCGTGCGGGTTGTGCCGCCGGATACATAAGTCCTGCCGCACTCCGGGCAGGTCGATGTATGAATGGAAACCGAAGCGTTCACTACTTTTCCATTATTCTGCGCCGCCTTTGTATAAGCGTTGGATACATGTTCTCCCTCATGCGCCCGCACAACTGCCCCCGCAGCTCCCGGTGAAATATGTGCTGCCGCCTTAAAAGAAACATTTTCATCCGACCCATCTTTGTACTTGCGCTCCTTACAGGTCTGACATTCCGCCGGAGAGGACTTTCCCTCCACTTTCTTTCCACTGTTTTGAACATCTTCCTGCCCAGGAATCCGAGCTGCTTCATCGCCCATCTTAATTCCTGACGGGGTATAAATTACGGCTGGCGATCCTTCCACACCGTCTCCTGGCCGTCCCATCGTTACTGCTGGAACTGGCGATACCGGCGGAACCGGACCGCTTCGAGCACCCGTTCTTGCTGGCACAACATAAGCTGTTCTTCCATAAGATGTGTTCGCACCATAAAAATAACCTGCTGAAATACCTCCTGTATACATAAACATAAGCCTCCTTTCTTATGGCATTACAAATAATTATAAAACTCAATTATTCTTTTTATTTTATAACAACAATTTATGCTATTTATTAATAGATAAATTCTGATTTATCTATGAAATCCTCTGAAAATGCTGTATTTTCAATGATGTTATAATATTCCAACCAGCTTTTTACAAAGCGTCACAAGATCATAACGAATTCCTTCCCGGCTGTGCCATCCCCTATCGCTCCATTCGTCCTGCGAAACGTCATCCCCGCCATAGATCAACGCTCCATACTGAAAACCTCTGAATTGTGAAACGGCAATACACCCTGCCTGCTCCATTTCCACAATCTTCGCACCTTCTTCTTTTCGCCGTGCTATTTTGTCAGCAGTTTCTCTGAATATTGCATCTGTTGTCCAAGTCAATCCTCGAATGTATGAAATGGAATTATTTTCTAAATAAGCTGCAATTTTTTCAGTGGTTTCTGGATTTGTAAAGATATATTTTGAAGGTTCTATATAATGGTATGAAAATCCCTCATCCCTAATTGCTCCGTCCACAACAAGGATCTGTCCCACTTCGATGTTTTTGTCGAGAACTCCACCGCCGCCACAGAACATAACCTTGGTAATACCCATAGCATGAAATAGATCCAAATTTCCTGCACAAGCTGGACATCCTACCTGACCCAATGTAATCAGAATATCATCGTCCAAAAAGCGATATATTAAGACCGGATTCTCACCACCAATCGTTTTTTCATGCAGAATCTTACCTTCGTCCACTAATTTATCCATAACCTCAGGAAAAAAAGTAATAATTAACTTATCTGTTTCAAACGATTGGTCTACAAAAGATGTTGGATTTAATTTTGCAACTTTGTTATCATCAAACTCTAATATTGGATATTTGTTTTCCGTAATCATAATATTCCTCCATAAATCCCATATGTGACTGTGTCCCTTTGAAATATCATACAGCGAAACAGACATATTTTCAAGTAATTGGTGCAAGGGAAACCGTATAAAGGGATAAGGCGGACACATTGCAATATATCCTTTGTTTTTAAGGCTTTCGGAGGATTTTACTGATAACCTACAAAGAACAATAACTGCTCATAAAATCGTGGTTTTCAAATTATTATTTGTAATAATTTGAAACTGTCTATCTGCCTGTTCTGCGAAAATTTTTGGAGTAGATACCGGGCTTGTCAGTCCAATGACATCCCAAGTTGCAGTCCAGAGCAAATAAGGTTCTAACGGCAGTTGATCTTTTACTTTCAAATGGCAGCCGTCGCGGAGAAGCAAGCCGTCCTGAGCAATTTTTTTTGCGTCAAAATACAATCTTGCCCCGGTAATATACTCTGCATTTTCATCCATAATAATTTTACCCTGCTGTTTTGAATTTACAACAATCTCTCCGGTAACACCGCTTCCAAACATAATATAATCGCTGAAATCCTCCGGGTCTCCAAGTTTTATTCCAATCGGCTTTTTCTCGGCAACCGCTTTTTCCGCTTTTAGTATATTCCAGCTTTTCAACATTCCATCCTGTTTTATACGCTCCCAGCTGCTTTGGGGCGTGCTGTGAACCAAAACAGATGGTTCATTTTCACGAAGAAAAGATTCATTATATCTGTGAGTGCCATAATATTTTTTTGCCGCTTTCAGGTCTTTCTCTGCTGCTACTAAAATTGCATTTTTGTTATTTGCTTCGCAAAATCCCATAAAATCGCAGGTTGCCATCTTCCAGTCTTTACAGTTTAAAAGACTAATCTTTATTGTATAAGCACATCTGTTGTTGCTGGCGCACATCCATTGATAATCTTTGCTGTTTGTATGCATGAAAATAATCCACGAACTATCATACTTATGCCCGGTAATCGGATTTATTTCATTTTCAAAAAGTTCGTCAATTCTATAAATCATGGTTCTCTCCATTTTAAAGTATTTCTACAATTTAGTGCTCGCCATGCCAAAAGATAGCTTTTGTTTTTTCATTTTCTGGTAAAAAATAATTTTATTCTTTCACCAGCTTAAATTTTGCGCTGCTGTTGCGGTTCAACAGATCAGGAGTAAAAGTAAGCTCCACTTCCTCCCAGTTTTCTGGAACTTCGTAGGCAATAAACCCAGTTTTTTCTTCCCCTGCTTTGATTGTGCCGTCCAAATTCTCATAACCGCCGCTCATCATCGCACGGACAGACTGTCCTGTTGATTTACCGTCCACGCTGGCTTTAAAACTCATAATCGTTGTAACAGATATATCATTTTTTGATGTGTTCGAAAAAGTAAACTCAATATATAAATAACGCTTCCCATCACCAGGTTTATTCCAATCGTCCCCTGTATTCTCCTCATAGCCTGTCATGGTAGCTTCCAGCTCTCCAATCAGCGCTGTTTCATCCATTTCACATACAATTTCTTCTGCTTCCACAGTCGGCGTCGCCTCAGTTTTTGGAATTACCGGCACTGGTGTTGGCACTTTTATATCATCCACATACAGTTCTTTGTCCTTCTGTTGTGATATACTGAGCCATATAATCACAGACCATACTCCGACAAATAATAATATAATTCCTACAGCAATCACCGCGGATGGAATTCCCTGCTTTTTGCTGCAAATCGGACATACCTGCGCAGTCTTTGATATCTCTGATTTGCAGTACTTACATATTTTTTTGTTGCCAAGATCATTTTTCATCACAATATTCCCCCTTCTAGTTCCATTTCCCCTATGTTGCGGATCGATGATAAAACTTAAAGTTTCTATCTTCTATCCCCAAAATGAAAACTTTACATTGTACTTTGCCTTTTATCTTACCACAAAACCAGTCCAATGCCAAGTAGGATATGCTTTCTCACAAAAAAACATTATCATTATGTTCTGCAATTTATAAGGCTGCCGCAAAATACAACCATCACACAAAATACCAAAATAATCATAATGATATTCTGTAAAATAATCGTTTTTTTACGACAGCCCTATCTTTAGCTGTAAACAGTTAAAATTTCTTAAAAACCACTTTTTATATTATTTCTTTTTTGCTTTTTTCTTTCCCATCAAAACAACGCCTGCGCAGGCTGCCATCACAACGACTGCTGCAATACTTACAATCAGCAGAACCGGTGAACTATTACCCTTTGCAGAATTGTTGTCCTGTGCAAGAACCATTGCAGAAATTCCGTCCACGGTCACCTTTCCATTTTTGATGGTCTGAATCACTTCGGTGCCAGCTTTCTCACCGTTGATATACATATTCCATTTTCCCTGTGGAAGCTCAACCTGCACGCCTTCCTTGTTTGCGTTAAAAATTACAAAAATTGAATTTGCAGTTTCGCCATTCACGCCGCCGTTAATCTGGAATGCCGCAACATTTGCATCCATTCCTGAAATCGGAATAACATTGTTTTTCACATCTTCTGCATTGGTCAGGCGAAGCGCCGCATGAGCCTTGCGGAATGCAATCAGACCTTTATAGTATTCGAACACCTGTTTGTATTCCTCGTCTGCAAGGTTCTCCCAGCGCAGCTGGTTGATTGCATCGCCGGAAGAATAGCTGTTCTCATCAAAACTTCCGTCCGGTTTTACCTTTGTGCGAAGCATCTCCTCGCCCGCCTGCATAAATGGAATACCTTCAGCAGTCATATAAACCGCAGCAGCAAGATTATTCATCTTAATCTGCTCTGCTCTTGTCGCGTTTGGCGTGGAGTTTGTAATGCGGTCAATCAATGTCATATTATCGTGACAGGACGCATAATTGACGCTCTGTGCCGGAGTTGTACACCAGTTTGGCGCAAGACCCATAAAACATTTTTCCAGAGTTGCTTCCATGCCCTGCGCTCCAGAAACATAACCTGTAGTCTCATTGTCAAAAACATTGCCTTTGAGCATATCGCGGATCGTATCGCTGAAATAAGCAAATCCCGGAGTCATTGTGGAATTTACCTGTGTTGCAAGGCTGTAACCTTCCTTGGTCATCTCTGTCGCAAGTGTCCAGCCCTCGCCGTAAAATACAACGTTCGGATGGTCTTTATGCACTTCTTCCATAATCGCATTGATCAGTTCTGTATCCATCAGACCTACAAGGTCAAAACGGAAACCATCAATATGATATTCGTCCGCCCAATATTTCACAGAATCCACAATATATTTCTTTACCATTGAGCGCTCTGTTGCAGTATCGTTTCCACAGCCGGAACCATTGGAATAATTGCCGCTCTCGGAAATACGAGTAAAATATACTGGAACTAATTTGTTAAAGCAAAAATCTGTCGCGCTCTGTACATGGTTATACACAACGTCCATAATTACGCTGATACCGTTTTGATGGAACGATTGTACCATCTGCTTCATTTCCTTAACACGCACTTCTCCATTCCGCGCGTCAGTGGAATAAGAGCCTTCTGGCACATTATAATTCTTTGGATCATATCCCCAGTTAAACTGCTCGGTATAAATACTGGTTTCATTGACCGAACCAAAATCATAAACAGGAAGCAAATGTACATGAGTAACACCAAGCTCCTTAATATGGTCAAGTCCTGTGGATATACCGGACGGAGTTTTTGTTCCGGTCTCTGTCAAACCTAAAAATTTACCCTTATTTTTGATACCTGAGTTTTCATCCGTAGAAGCGTCGCGGACATGCAGCTCATAGATAATCGCATCGTTAAAGTTCTTTCCCGCATTTGGGTCGGAATCTTTATCCCATCCTTCTGGGTCGGTAGCATCCAGGTCAATTACCATAGCGCGGTCACCGTTCACACCGGTCGTTCTTGCATAAGGATCGCACGCCTCGACAAAAGTGCCTCCAACCTCTGCCGTATACGTATAATAAACACCGTTTAAATCACCTGTTTTCTCCGCAACCCAAGTACCATTCACATCTGGATTCATTGTAATCTGCTCTGTCAAATCTGTAACTCCCTGCATACCGCCGGAATAAAGATTTAATGTGACAGACTGCGCTGTCGGCGCCCAGACACGGAAACTTGTCTTGTCTTTTGTGTAAGTTGCGCCAAGATCATTCCCATTGTATGTATATTCTTCCTCAAATTTTGCCGTCGAGAAAATAATCGGCATTGTAACCTTCATTACGCCTTTGTTTTCTTCTCCATGGCAGGCTACACTGTAGCTTCTTGTTCCATCAATTTCCTCTCCAAGTACAAGATGATATTCTGTATCAGAAACAGCTTCTACTTTCTCCAGCTTCACTTCGCCGTCCGGCCCCGAAACAGAAAAATACGTATCAAGATCTTCCTCAATTTTACCTGTAAATATTGCGACAATCGTTTTTTCGCCGTCATAGCGCGCGCTTGCCATCTTAACACCGGTTACAGCGTCAGCGCCATACTCTTTTGTATAACCCGCTACGCCGGATTCTACATAGATATGTACTGTACCGGAAACCATCTCTGCAATGTCAATAAACTGATCCTCATTTACATCCTTTGCCCA
Source organism: uncultured Lachnospiraceae bacterium (assembly GCA_947086895.1). GTDB lineage: Bacteria > Bacillota > Clostridia > Lachnospirales > Lachnospiraceae > RGIG4057. The sequence goes on from CAMUAR010000034.1 coordinate 22,176, forward strand.
ATCCTGTGTACGCACAATAAACCCGACGCTTGTCACTCCAGGCGCGACGGAAATTGTCGCTACCATCTCGCCGTCCTCCTCGGCAAATGGATAATCTACACCATCCATTCCGGCTCCCCATGTCCATACACTCCAGCCGTCATAGCTGCCATCTGGTCTGTGGTAATGCAATTTCATTACCAGTTCTTCTGCCGCACTTGCCATAATGCCTGCCGGGATGCAGGAAACAAGCATCAGAACCATCGCCAAAAAAGCAATCACACGTTTTTTCATAATCTTGTATCCCCCTTTGGTTTTTTGGTACTTCTAATTATAACGTATTTCAAGGGAATTTCAAGGGGTTTTGGCAAAAATTTTCGATTTTTTTCGAAAATTTTTGTTGATATTTTTATAAAAGTAGATTATTGTATTGAATAAATCTTATAAATTATAAACAAAACTTTAATATCCAAATAGAAAATTTCTATCTTGGAAATCAAACAAATCCGCTTGCAGATCTTAAAAAATACAAGTTTTCAATCTTGATCTAAAAATAATTTCTTGTTATCCAGAGCGTGTTTGAAAATGAAATATTGCACAAACTTACAAATTATGCCGAAAGAAAAATAGGAAAAAACAAGAAAACCATAATCTATAAACAATAAATGCCTTTGAAAACTGCAAAAAGATATTTGACAGAAAACAAAACGAAACAGGCTGCAAACAGCCCGTTTCGTTTTACACTCAGACTTATTATGAAATTACACATTCAAACGATACAGCAACAGCATGTAAAATAATTGTTTTACTCTACCTTCTGCATCTCCAACTGCGCCGTCACAAGTTTATAGTAAATCCCCTGCGCTTCCATCAATTCATTGTGCGTGCCAATCTCGGCAATGCTGTGACCGTCAATTACAACAAGACGATCCGCATCTTTTAATGTGGAAAGACGGTGCGCAATCGCAAATGTCGTGCGTCCTTCCGTCAAGCGTTCCAGTGCTTTCTGAATCAAATATTCGCTCTCTGTATCAAGACTTGCCGTCGCCTCGTCAAGAATCAGAAGCTTTGGCTCATTTAAAATCGCACGGGCAATCGCAATGCGCTGACGCTCGCCGCCGGAAAGATTGTAGCCGCGTTCACCGACATAAGTATTATAGCCATCCGGCGTCCGGCAGATAAAATCATGTGCGTTCGCCATCTTTGTCGCGCGGATTACCTCCTCATACGTCGCATCTGGCTTTGCAAACTTGATGTTGTTTAAAATTGTTCCAGAAAACAAAAATGTTTCCTGCAATACAACACCGATCTGCGAGTGAAAGTTTTCCAGACGGATATCGCGAATATCTTTTCCGTCGATCAGCAACTCCCCGTCGTCCAGCTCGTACAGATGCATAATCAAGTTAATCATCGTCGATTTTCCAGTGCCGGAAGCACCGACAAGCCCTATCATTTCCCCCGGTTTTACAGAAAGATTGATATCCTCCAGCACCGGTTTGTAAGACTTGTAACCGAATGTTGCATGACGGAATTCCACTGCTCCCTGAATTGCAAGATCCGTTGCTTCCTCCCGGTTTACAATGCGTGGTTCCTGCGACATTACGTCGTTGATACGCTCGACGCTGTTGATTAAATTCATCAGCTGGCGCGGAAGATTGGTCAGCCAGTTTAAATACATATAAAGCATCGAAGTATAATTGATAAACTGCAGCAGCTGTCCCGGCGTTTTTTCTCCATTTAAAACTCTTATACCGCCAAGGTACGTAATAAAATATACGCCCACGCCAATCGCAAAGGAAAAGATTGGATAGAAAATCGCCCAAAACACTTCATTTCTGCGGTTGATCGCAGCATAGGCATCTGCCAGTTCATTAAAATGCTGTGTCTCGGATTCTTCTTTGCCGTAGGACTTTACAACGCTCATACCAGAAATTACATCCTGAAGCGAGCTGTTTACATCATCGCTCTTCTGCCACTGACGATGAAACAGCCGGTGAATCTTGCCCCGAAAAGATGTCGCAGCTAAAATGACAACTGGAATAAACAAAAACGAAATCAACGCCAGTTTTACATCAAGCATAAGCATATAGACCATATCGCAAACAAAAACAACAAAAACAGTAAACATATTACAAAATACATCTTGCATAAATTCTTTTATCCGCGCGGTATCACGAACCACACGATTCATCAACTCACCGGGGCGGCGGTCATTGATAAAAGAAAGAGAAAGAATTTGTATTTTATGATATAGCTTTGCGCGCAGGTCACGGCTCAAAGTAGATCCAAGTTTTGAACTTAAATAGGCCTTTATAATATTGACAATCAAAATGCCAATGCTTAAAACAAATAAAATACCAAGAAAAGATAATGCTTCCGACAGCGTTCCCTTTCGGTTCAGCAGCACATCATCCACCAAATGTTTTTGGATTTCGGGTCCTAACAATGTGATGGTCGCTGCAAGAAGCATAAAAAAGAGAATCACAGCGAGCTGTTTTTTATAAGGTCCAATCAGAGAAAAAAACTCTCTGATAAAACCGCCGCCCTTTTTTGTACAATAAGGGCATTCTCTTGTTCCTGGCAATGCACGATGACACTTAGGGCAGATTTTTTCATATTCGTCGCTCGATACAAGCGAGTGCTTTCCGGCAAGCAGCATCATACATCCGCGGGCAACATAAGAAAAGCGCGACAGATGTTTTCCAGAAAACCGCGCGGCAACCCATTCCTCACCTTTTGTTGTGATCAGGAACAGACCGCAGTCAATCTGAGGCTCGCTGGCAATTTTCTGACAATCTGCAAGCTTATAAACCTGTTTTAACGCTCCCTGCTGCAAAACAAAAATACGCTTGCGCGTCACCGCGACGTAGGAATTGTCGATAAAGGCCCCGTTTTCATCGACATCGAACGGCACAGCATAACAAAGTTCCTCGTCGGACGGCAGTGCCAAAAGTGCCAAATTTTCATTTGAAAGATCAAATTTTAATATCATAACTTTTTCGGATGCCTTTCTATAACAATAGTTATAAGAATAAGTCTAATAGTTTTAACTCTCTTGCGGACAATTTAGTAACATCTGGTATCTCAAATCGATTCTCATCGATATCGGAAATCAAAATGCGCGTTTCAGAAAGATGTACGACAGCATGACCGCCGACGTTAATTGTAAATCGGCATGCTCCCCGGTCTGTCACAACATCAAAATACGCATAGCCATATTCGTCCTTAATATTGATAATCTTTGTGATAATCGGAGTGAAATAGCGCAGATTCAACTGCTCCTCAAGCATTTTTCTGGTTTCTTTGGAAATCTGTTTCATATCTTCAATCACGCCGATCTCTTTGGAATGTTCGTCAGGAGTGCGGATGGAAATATACTTTTCTGGGTCAGAAAACGGAAACATGCGAATCACCTGCACGCGCGGATAAAATTCTTCTTTGATGCGCACGCTGACAAATCCGCCCTGCGTGCGCTCAAACACAGCGTTGCTATCGTCCAAATAGCGCAGTTTCAACATTTCTTCGGTCTCTTTCTCCATCTGTTCTAAATTAAATTCTTCCTCCCCGCCCCCGGCAGAGTTTGATCCTTTTTGTGGTCCTTTTGGCATAATTCCCTCACATTCCGCCGCACACGCGGCATTTTAATCAAGAAAATTTATTCGATCCCCTTTAAAGCAAGCGCTTTTGTCTGCAGCTCCATCAGTTTATAATACGTGCCATGCAGGGCAGTCAGTTCTTTTTGTGTTCCCTCCTCGGTGATCTCTCCATTGTCAATTACAACAAGCTTATCGGCGTCGCGCAATGTAGAAAGCCGGTGCGCGATGGAGATCGTTGTGCGCCCTTTTATCAGGTAATTGATCGAGGACTGAATCGCTTTCTCGGTTTCTGTATCTACAGAAGCCGTCGCCTCATCAAGAATCAAAATCTTCGGATTGGCAAGAATCGCTCTCGCAATGGAAATGCGCTGGCGTTCCCCGCCGGAAAGTTCGCGCCCCGCCGAGCCGATCACCGTATCATAGCCATCCGGCATACGCAGGATAAAGTCGTGTGCGCTCGCTAACACAGCCGCCCGAATAATCTCCGCTTTTGAGGCGTTTGGGTTCGCATAGGCGATATTTTGCTCCACAGTTCCCATAAAAATATAAGTTTCCTGCGACACCATAGCGACATTTCGCCGCAGGTCATGAAATGTTAAATCACGCACGTTCACTCCGTCTAAAGTAATCGTACCTTCCTGCGGGTCGTACATGCGCGAGATCAAATTGACAAGCGTTGTCTTTCCTGCACCCGAACGTCCGACAATGCCAAGCATTTCACCCTCGTTTACACGAAGGTTGATATTCTTTAAAACCGGCTTGTTTATCTCATAGCCAAACGTCACATGATCCAGCACAATCTCGCCTCTTGGTTTCGGCATGGAGACAGGATTTTCACTCTCCTGCACCTCCGGGATGGAATCCAAAATTTCAAACATGCGCTGTGCGCTGTTGATGCTGTTTGACCACCATCGGAACACATGGGAGAAAAAATTCATCGGTCCGCTTAACTGTCCTACATAGCCGACAAATGTAATCAGCACGCCAAGTTCAAAATTTATGCTGCGGAATATCAAAAACACGCCGATCAGCCAGACAATAAAATTTGTTAATTCCTGTGTAAAGTGATAAATAAATGAAAATTTAACATCAAATCGAACAATCGAAAGTTCCGCGTCCATCATTCTGGTATTATTTGTATGAAAGCGGGAAATTTCTCTTTGTTCCTGTCCAAACGCCTTCACCACGCGCGCGCCGGTCAGATTATCATTTACCTGACTGTTGATTGCGCGCTCTGCGCGGTGGCTTCGTCCAAACAGCCGCCAGAAATAAGGGCGCAGTTTAAAGCCGATCACAACCGAAATCGGAGTTAAAATACAAGCGACAATCGCCAGTTCCCAACGGATGGAAAACATCACGGCAATTGTTGAGAGAATGGTGAATCCATGGATCAAAACATAGGGTGCTCCATCGATAAAAAAACCTGTCACGCGCTCCGCGTCACTTAACACGCGCGTCATAAGACTTCCAGTCTGACGGCTCTTATAAAAATTGATGGATAATTTTCCCATAGCTCCGAAAATATCCTTTTTCAGATCCCGGACAACGCTGGTGACAATCTGAGCGGTAAAAATTCCCTGTAACACCGATAACAACTGAATCGATAACTTTGCCAAAAACATGGCAAGCACAACAAGAAGCAACGCTGTGGCAAATTCTGCATTTGGAATGCCAATGCGCTCCAAAAACGCAGCATCCTTTTCTAATATGTAATCATACAGCACTGTACCATTTAAATACGGCCATACAAGATTAAGACCCGCAATACCAAAAAAACAGACCATCATTATTGCCATCTTGCCAATATATGGTTTAAAATATCTGAGCACACGCATAAAGATTGTGCCGCGATCCATGCATTTCGGGCAGATTTTCCGATTTTTATTCGGATACATTGTCCCACAGGTTGGGCAGTATTCTTCCTCTTCCTTCTCATGGTTCATAAAATCAGGTTGGGGATTTTTCAAGTTCTCAAATGCTCGGACAAGCAAATGCATTTTTTTTGTGTGAAGATTAGAAAATGCGGCAAGACGTTCGCCGTTATTTGCAACCAGAATCCCACAGGCGACCTGGCGCTCAATACTTAATTGTTCCAACTCTGCAAGAGGCATAATTTTTACAGCCCAATCATGCGGAACATCCGCTTCCGCCTCTGCTTTTGTACCGTAACCTTTAAACAGACGAACCTGTTCGGGACACGGAGGCGAGGCAAGCACGCAGAGCTTGTCGTCCGCCAGCACAACGTAGCCGTCCGCATACTCACAGAATGTATTCATATCCGTTGCGCTTGCAAAAAGCACCGAATCGACAGACACACCCTGCGCTTTCAGCGCAGCACTGACAGAGGTCGGCAGTTTTACCTTTTCCATGATAATACTACTCCCTTCTAAAAGCCGTGTTTCATTTTCATCAGCCATACCAGAGCGATTTTTTGGTATCTGCACAAACCAAAAATTCATTTGGCCTGCGATTTAAATTTGTGACGCTCTAACACAAATTTATCCAGCACTTAAAACATTAGAATGTAGTTAAAAATTTCAATAAATTTACACATCCGCCAAAACAGAATAAGACATACCGAAAAATCATAGCTGTTTTTTCTTTCAAAAAATCCATTTATTTTTGTTCGTTTCTATTGAAATGGAATTTTTTGCTCTGTTTTGTGCAGTTTTTGTTTTTCAAACACGCCCTAAGTTTTTCTGAGAAATTTCCAGACAAATCAAGGAAAATATCTGCTGCTGGAAACAATAACATTTGTAAGACGCCCGGTATTTTACCTCCGGTTTTGTGAGATGTAGCCCCTATTATAAACGAAAACTTGTTCGATTGCAAGGAAAAGTTCGTTTATTCATTTGTACTATATTTTTAAATTCTCTTGTGCTTTTTTTTGTGAATATGAAACGATAGATCTCACACGCTTATCCGATACATTATTTTATATATCCTTTATCATTGGACTTTTTTTGTATCTTTCTTATTTTAATATAGAAAGAATGCATTCGTAAATGGAGAATCTGCTAAAAATTTAAGCAAGATGTTGTATTTTTTACTCTGACTTTTATACTATCAAAAAAATTATAATTAAATTGTAATTGTTCTATAAAATTTATATTTGACTTATATAACTAAAACACCGTTTCTTTTACTGGTGCGGGCAAACAGTTATTTCCCGTACCATAAAAAAAGACCGCTGTATTTTAGAAAACTGCGTAGAATCCGCTTTGCATAGTTTCCCTTGATACGGCAGCCTTTTGGCTCTTACAATTTTTTCAAGTAATTTCCGTCAATATTCATAATTTTATTATAAATAATAAATGCATGTGGGTCAATTCTTTGTACAACCCGACGAAGAAGATTGACTTCATATTTTGAGACCGCAGTCACAAGAATATTTGTTTCCTCATGTGTGTAAGCACCGTCGCCTTTCCACTCTGTTACGCCGCGATAAATTTCTTTCATAATCGCTTCCGCAACACCCGACTGCTTTGTAAAGATTGTCACCTGCACCATAATATTCTGGGAGTGTGCGCGGTCTACCGTAAAAGAGGAAATCGCCGCATAAATAATACAATACACCGCAGTTTCCAAATCAAACATCAAAGCACAGACAATATAAATCATACCGTTGATTATAATGTTGATTTTTCCAACACTGAAATTTCGATAACGCTTGCTAAAATAAATTCCAAGAATATCCGTACCGCCGCCGGAACCGCCAGCATACAAACAAAGTCCGACGCCCGCGCCGTAAGTAAGCCCGCCGATAATACAGGAAGTCAGCGGATCTTCTATAATAAGAGGATTTGGCACAGGAATAATTGTGACAATAAACGTCGTCAATAAAACAGACATTGCAGTTTTTAAAAAGAACAAACGGCTGACTCCCTTGTATGCCAGCAAAAAAAGCGGAATATTTAAAATAAAATACACAATACCAGAAATATCAATATTTTTTGGAATTGGAACTTTCAGAATATCGACCAGCGTTGTTCTGGCAAGCTGAGAAATACCAAGCGCACCGCCGTTGTACAAGCCAAGCGGGGTCAAAAACAGATTGATGCCAGTGGAAAAGAGGATGGTACCAACCGCAACCATCAAAAACCTCCACCACTCTTTTTGAGAAATCTTATTTTTCATTTTCTCCTCTCATTCTGCCGATACCGGCGGCAAAATTTTTATATTCTTAATTTATGCGCACTTAAGATATGTCTGAAAATTTATTTCTGTATTCTGTATATTCCAAATTTATACAATATTTTCTGTCTCTTTTGATCGCCGGAACCTGCTGTACTTCCCTTATTTGACAGACAATATATAACTCACAAAAAATAGTTTTCAGACATATCCCCAAAAAAGAACTTTTATACAATAAACAAATATAAAATTCTTTTCTTTTATAAGCACGAATATGCAAAACAAACTTATTGTATCTGATAATTGCCAGAAGTTCAATAGGTGATTTCAAAAATTGTTTTTTATATTACCAGCATCCATCCCATTCATACATTACGTGACGAAAATCTCCTTTTTCCAAGTCTTCACTGCGAATAAAAAAGTTTGCAAATCCACACAGACCGTTATCTTCAAAATATGCACTATCCGCCAGAGCATGTATATCATACTGAAACAACAATCGATCATACTCACCAAGGTTCTTCGAAGTTTCTCTCAAATCTTTTTTTACAAAACAAGAATATCCCAACAACCAATGCCCATAATGAGAAATATCATCTGTCGCAGCATCCACCATCTCAAAATCAAGAAAATCAACAGAATCCTTGCCAAAACGCTCCTGAACTGCAAGAAAAAGTTCCTTGTTAAACTGATAATCTTCTTTTGCGATATACGCTGTTTTCTGTATAATATCTACACCATTTTCCAGTGAGGCAGGAGTACGACCGTACTTTTTTCTATCCGTACTGTCTGGAACACCAAGTTTCAGCAATTCATCTTTGGATACACTATAATCAATTGTTTTATGATAAACTACCCGGTACTTGTCCTGGTCTTCGCGCCAGCCAAACCCCTTTGCAAAAATTTCCCCTGCGCATCCAAAAAATTGAAGCATTCCTCCTTTTGGCATCGGTGCTTCCATCGGATTTTGATCCAAATTGATCTGTGCAAGCAGCATAAGCTTCTGACCTTCCGAATCCACCGGGTATTCCATCAGAGGATTCCAATATGGAACGCCGCCGAATTTGCTGTCAAAAATTTCTGGTTCTTTCTTCTTATTTATAACAATATTCCATGCTGTCATTGCCGTTCTTTGACATAATGCCCTTCGGACGCCTTCTATATTTTTATACATCGGATAGATAACCGGTGATTTCTTTTTTATCATAAAAATAGAAAGTTCAATCTTCAGACAATCTTTCAATTTTCTGCCGTACTTTCCGAAATCCATATACCAGTATAAAATATCTTTAAAATCATGATATATTTCAGAAATCGTCTCTTTTTGCCGCCATAGTTTCCACACAAGTCCATTACACTTAACGGTTATTTTATCATTGGTCTGATTTGACCCGCAGCAAACACTCATGGAATAAACCTCTTCCTTTTCATGTACCAACTCAAAAACAACCTTTGGAAACAATTCTGGAAGATCAGCAAGCAGATTATCCACAAACATAGCAAATTCATCCATCATCTCTGCTTTTGTAAAAGTTGTAAACAGATCTGCCGCCGTTATATCCGGCTCATACACCGACTGTTGAAACACCTCTTTGTTATAACAATATTCCAATCCACCGTCAATGTGAGAAATGCTTAAATATCCCTGATATGTTTCCACGGATACCACTTTCGAAAAATCAAACATTTTCACAAGCAGCCCTGCCAGACTGTCAGCTCTCTTCATACGGACAACATCATAATAAAAAAACTCACCATCTTCCCCAATCGCAAATACTTTTGGCACAGCCTCCGAATCGCTTGGTTCCTTTGTTCCGCCCCATCCAAAATGCCCTACAATCCAGTGTTTTTTCTTAGCCTTTTTTTCCAATTCTTCCTGACGAAACTGATAAGTGGAAGGCCATTTTTTATTTCTGAGCGATAGCGGAAAATCAAACGGTTTCATAGAACAATAAAAAACATTTCCCTTTTCTTCCTGCTCCAATCGCAGTACGCAGTAACTCTCTGTCAAAAAACTTCCGTCCTTTCGGAAAAAACGCTCCAGGGCATCTATATTTTCATCCAAACAATTTAAATTTCCCTGTGTATCCGCACCAGCCAAATCAGACTCTTTTTCAACACTTAAATTCCCCTGTGCATCCGCACCAGCCAAATCAGATTCTTTTTCAAATATCTCGGAATTTTCCTGTACCGCAGCAGAATTCAAATCCGATATATCTTCTTTTTTCTCTCTCCATGGATATCCTGGAATATAAGGCTCTAGCCCTGTTTTTTCTCTGCGGTACTGTTCATACTGTTTTAACGCCTCAATAATCCGCTCTGCTTTCTCCTTTTCATCCATTTTAGAAAGATCTGTAAAACTAAGCTGAACTGGTTTCGGTCGCTTCATTCCCTGCAAAAACTTCTGCGCCTGCTGCTTTTTTTTCTCCACAGAAAAAGATTCCGCAGCATTGATCTCGATTGTATGTATATATTCCCAGCCAAAGTTTGTCTGATGCTGCAAAATTATGCTCTTTTCCTTAACAAGCGCCCGAAAACAATAATTTTCTTCCTCTATATAGTATATAGCATAAACAATTTCCTGTTTTTCATCGTTCCAATCCATATCTCCAGCCAGCAATTCCGCAATTACTGGAATAGTTACCGGATAAAGCGGCACCTTAGACAGCCATGTCTCAATAAACTGTGCGGCTTCTTCAAATTCTTCTTCCTGAATGGATGTAATCGCAAGCAGGCAAAAAAACTGGATTGGCTCTGTGATCGAGTGTGCAAGTTCTCTGCACTCATAAAAACAATAGCATGGCTTATATACAAGTTCATCATTCTGATAATAAAGAACATAATGCAGATAAAACTCTGCTTTTAATTTTTTTTGATCCGGCAAAATAAATTCTATCGCAGTCCGCGCAGCTTTTTCTTTCTTCGAACTTTCATGTTCTTCATGTAACACATTCCCCAACGGTTGATTTTCCTTTGTTTTATCAAACTGTGTAAAAAGTTTTTGCCAGCGGACAGAAGGCTGATAGATATATTCAATATAGGCTGGAAGAAACACTTGGTCTCCTACAGTATATTCCTTTCGGTATCTGCGCTGCCCCGCAGCCCGAACCTTCCTGCATCCAAACCCGCGCATAAAAAAATAATGCCAGAAATTTATATTGTTTTCACTGAGTTCACTTAAATCAAATTTTTCAAATAAACGTAAATTCTGCACTGCATTATTCAGTTCCAAATCACAGATCTTTAAAATATCCATTGTTTCAACAGCTGATTTGGTTTCGGATTTTAAGGTATCTGAATTTGAACAGTTGGATTGGATTTGTGATTGTATCATGTTCAAATCCATTTTTACACCGTATGGTATTCCTTCCGATTTTTGCGCATCTATCGCTAAATTACATAAAATACAGCGGTTACAATATAAGGAATGCAGCATTCCTTCCAGCATGATCGAACCTTTTTCCCAATCCCATGCACCCGCTGAAACACCTGTTTCATCCGAGTAAAATTCTGCCAAACGCTGTGCCAGTGGCACAGGCAGGAACACCCGGTTATAAAGCTGAAGATACATTTTTTCAAATAATTCTGGAGAATATTTGATTTTCGGCCATTCTGGACGTTCAAACAATGCCTCAATGCGTGTTTTTATCCTGCCTTTTTCCTCACCTAATGTTTCATTATCCGCAATAATCTGCATTAACTCGCGGTACCAGCCACGGATTAACTTTTCTTTGCCTTCCCTTCCATATAAAGCATCCTCAATATCTGGATACTGCCGAATTATCTCTTGTTTCAATGCCGCATATAATTTTCGCGCGCTTGTATGTTCAATATCCCGAAGATTATATCGCTGATACATATATTCCAAAACGCACTTTGGAACAGTTTCACAGCGCAGCCAAAACACATACAAATCAATTAAACAGGTGCTTCTTGTTTCACTGTCGCGCCCGTTTCTGCGCTGCAATTCATAAAGATAACTTGAATATCCTCCCAAAAGCATATTTTCCCAAGATTCTTTATGGTCCAAAGTAAGAAGATGCTTTTCATTCATGATCCTCAACCGTATATAATCAGAAAACGAAAGCATTCGAACAAAATTCTCCGGCTTTAATAAAACGCGGTTTGGAGTGTATTCCCGCTGCATATTGTAGATCGAAGCTGCAACTTTCCTCGCATAAAAACTGTCTGTCAAACGAATTTGATCTTTCTTGTCAGAATCATTTGTCATCAAAGCATAAGCGATTGCAAGTTCCAATAAAAATCCTCTTGGCATCTGGGCAATCTGATAATTACCGTCTCCCTGCCAATTTAAAAGATATTGGTACATCCCATCCGCAAAAACTTCTGAAAATTGTTCTTTTAAAAAATCCTCCGATAGAAAAAATGCTTTCCAGACATCCGCACTGCGGAATTTTTTTGCATCTTCCAAAATGCTGATAAACTGTTTTAATGCGCCGGACTGCATACTTTTTTCCGTTTCCTCTTCTTCCTTTTGCTGCAAGCGGTCAAGAAGAGAAACTGTCGTTTCGCTTGTTGCCTCTACCAAATGTTCCGATACATTCTGTTTTGCAATAGGATGCTTCGGATTCTCTTTTTCCTCACTTTTTTCTTGTATGTTTTTATTATTCTTATCAAATAGATCTGAGGATTTTTTATCTTGTACAGATTGCTTATTTTCATTTGGTTTCTTCTCAGATATCATATCCTCTGTATATTCCCGCAAAGATTCCGTATTTTCAGCTTTCTGTTTCCATACTGCTTTTTCCTGCGTCGAGACATTTTTATATTTCGCTGCATAATCAATCGCCGCTTCATAAGCTTCATGCAGCTTTTGAAATGCTTCCGGTTCCTCTTCTGGATGATACTTTTTCGACTGTTCCGAATAAGCGGCGCGTATTGTTTTTTTATCGCTTGTCGGCATTATACCAAGAATTTCCCAAAAACGCTCCATTCCAAAATCCCTCTTATTACAATAATACCTAGAATTCCTTATTTATTATTTTGATAAAAATACATCTTATTGACATACTGCTTAAATTTTCTCAAATCCACGTCCCAAAATTTTTATTATTCCATTTTTAAAAAATATATCTGCAAGTCCAAGCCTTATCTAAATATTCAGCAGCTTACAAAACGAACGATTGCTACAATATAGATTTTCTATTATCACTTGCCTATACACGGACATAGCACATTTGAGCTATAAAATTATGCTAAGAAACATAAATATTTCCCTGTTTTAATATTCTTCGGACTCTTCTTCCAATAAAACATTTAACTCCCCATCAAACAAAAATTCTTCTGCTCTATCCTGAGACTCTTCTAAAAACTGAACCTGCTGTTTTGCCTTCTCAACTGCCTGCACAATCAAATAACGCCGTCCGCTGTGCAGATATCTGGCAAACCAATTGATAAAAAGCCCGATCTGCTCGCGCTGTCCGCCGACGCTGTTATGATAATACTGGGTCAATTCTTCAAGAATCTTTTTATTTTCTTCCTGCTGTATTGGCGGAATCATCAATTTCTGCATTTCTTTCCGATACCGCTCCAGCTCCGACCTGCTTAGTTCCTGATTTGAAAGCAAAATATGATTGCGTATACCCTGAGCATTGGCAACTTCAACATACAAAAGACCATTGATGTCATAAGTAAAATATACGTCAATCCACTCTTCGCCTGCCGGTTTTGGATAAACAGGAATAGAAATTTCACCGAGAAAAAGGTTGTCCTTCGCGTAGTACTCTTCCCCCTGATAAATGCGCACGGTAATGCCGTCCTGATAATCGTTCATTGTCACAAGCCGCTGGCAGTGGGAAGTTGGAAGTGTTGAATTTCGCTCGATCATCGGCAGAAGATAACCCTGCAAATCGCTCTTTTTCCGCCATGTTTCAACTCCTAATGTAAACGGACACACATCCGTCAGCAGCATATCCCGAATATCTTCCCTGCGCGCCCGAATACCAGCATAAACGCCCGCACCCATCGCCACCACTTTATCTGTCTCGCCAAGCACTATTGGTTCTTTTCCAAGCAGTTCTGTTAAAAACCGTTTGACAACAGTTAGTCTTGACGAACCACCGACCATAATCAGATCATCCAAATCCGATACTCTCGCTTGTGCATCCCTTAAAATATGTATAAATAATTTTTTAATTCTGGAAAAAAGCGGCATACATATTTCAAATAAAATATCCTGATTCAATTTTGAAGTGTATGTTTTTCCCGAAACCTCCAATACAAGTTCAACCTCATTTTCCTGTTCCAGACGACACTTTGCATCTTCCGCACATTGCATCAACGCCGCGTACTCAGAAATCGTCAGGTCAATCCGTGTACTATTATTTTCTGTTCTGCAATTTTGTGTTAAAGCATCATTCTCTTTCCAAGCCAGACCATTTTCTTCGCAGAAATATTTCGCAATCAGCTGATCGATATCATCGCCGCCAAGATAATTGTCGCCTGCGACCGCCACAATCTCAATAATATTGTCAAAACATTCCACATAAGATAAATCCAGCGTCCCGCCCCCAAAATCAAATACAAGCAGCGTCAGATCCTTCTCCCCGTATGTTGTCCGGTAGGCAAGTGCCGCGGCGGACGGTTCATTGATTAATCTTTTCACCGAGAGTCCGGCAATCTTCGCCGCCTTTTTTGTGTCGCTGCGCTGTTTATCATTAAAATACGCTGGAACCGTAATCACAGCTTCTTCAATTTCCTCTTTCAGAAAATATTCTGCATTTTTTTTGATTCGTTCGAGTACCATTGCAGAAAGCTCCATCGGAGTATAATCTTTTTCTCCAAGACGATATTTTTTCTCTGTTCCCATAAAACGCTTAAAAGACGCCGCGGTATCTTTTTTGTGCGTTAAGATTCGTTTCTTCGCCTGTGTTCCAACCGCAAGCCCCTCGCCGCAAATATAACTTACAACACTTGGAAATAAAACCTGCCCGCACTCATCCGCAATCAGACGCGGTTGCCCATCCGCCCAGTATGCTGCCAAACTGTTTGTCGTTCCCAAATCAATCCCTATAACTGCCATAAAACCCCCGTTTCTGTGCCGCTTTTAAAATATTCTTTCCTTTCCTGTTGTCGGACAATCATATATTGTAATGAATTTTTGTTATGAAAAAAGCAACACTTCAATAAATATTTTGTTTGATTTGCCGAACTTTTCATAAATTCTTTCTAAATATATTTACATCCTATTCTATTCCTTGACAAATCCTTGCCTTATTTGATTCTGCAAACAGGAATAAAAAATCTTTGTTTTATCTGCCAATAAAACTATTCAAATTTTAAGTTCAGCGTACTGGAAATGGAAAGTTTCACCATACTGATATAATAAGTATTATCATCAAAATCCACGACAGCCTTCTGTGGAGAATCGCTTGTCCCATCAAAATTAGACCCTAATTTTGATTCAATTGTCCAGGAAACCTTTTTTGTTTTAAATGTATCGTAATGAGAATCATGCATTGTATCATAATCCACCTTTACGCCTTTATCCTCCAGCGCTTTCAGAGCTTCATCCTCTGTCATTCCCCAAAAATCAATGCCGTTTATCAAAACTTGAGCCTGGTCTGCACTGTCAAACTCCGTGTTATAAAAAAACGTCATAATCCGGCAGCCATACACACTTTTTGAACTGTCGCTTGGATTGTAGCACATTACAGTTACTGGACATTTACGTGGATAATCTGAATTTCCCAAATGAAACGAGCGGAAACTCGCCTCCCTCGGCTTAAATGTTGTTGTCAAAGTTTCCTGATTTCCACTTGCATCTGTTGTGATCAATCCATTATCGATACACTTCTGCAATTTCCCGTCCAGCGGCACTTCCTTGCCTGCAATCGTAATTGTAACAGCGGAACCAGCCCCGCACGCCGTAAACAGGAAGCACGAAATCACAAACATCGCACACAAAAAAATCCGCCCCAACTTATAAAGACTTTTTTTACCCATAGTCCCTCCTTCTTTCTTTGAACGTTTCTGTTCAAAGAACCGCAAGAGAACGCTGCGAATGCAGTTTCTCCTCTTTTTTAGATTGTAAAGCGATCTGTTTTATCACTTTACAAAAAATTGTTTGTAAGACAGCTGTAAAATAATATTGATACAATATGGCGTCACAAAATTTCAGCGTGATCCATCCGTTTTATTCCTTTACAACACTCCTCTTGTATTATACACCTATAAGAATTTGTGTCAATTATTTCTCCAACTTTTTAAAATAACGATATAAATTATTTCTATAAATCATAACCACCCGTCAAACGGGTGGTTTGCTCTGCGGCTATAAGCCGCTG